>CAYMGL010000069.1:2706-11207 GCA_964389945.1 uncultured Actinomycetota bacterium | reverse complement strand
CGTGCTCGGCGTCGAGGTCGAACGTGACCGAGTGCAGCGTCGAGATGGCGTCCAGTCCGACGCAGCGCTGGAAGCACGTGCCGGTCCGCTGGCCGAGCGTGCGCTGCATCTCGTGCTTGGCCCGCAGGTCCTCCGGTGACGTGGTGACGTGCAGGAAGCGGTTGACCGGCTCGCCCGTGTAGGGCGAGACGGCGGTGAAGTCCTCGGGCCGCTCGTTCGCCAGCTCGTAGGTGGCGCGCATCGCGTTGATCGAGCCCTGCAGCAACGGGTGGTCCGCCGGCTCCTCCAGCAGCTCGCCGCGCAGCCACAGCCGCGTCTCGCGGTCACGCAGCGACGCGACGTAGTCGGCGCCGGTGCGGATGGTCGGCATCCGGTCCCAGCGCTCGCTGGCCGTCTCGACCTGTGGGATCCCCATGTCGTGCTCCTCGCCCAGGGCAAGCCTACGGGCGACCGGCTGGCTCAGCGGACGACGTAGTAGAGGTTCACGGGGTCGTCGAGGTCGTGGACGGTGACCTCGGCGAACCCGGCGGCCGTGGCGAGCTCCTCGAGGCGCTGCGGTGGCAGCCCCTGGTTGCCCAGGCCCATGCCCTCCCCGTCCGGGCCCAGCCCCGACGGGAGGCACGACAGCAGCGACAGCCCGTACATCATCGCGAGCACCGGGTTGCGCTGCTGCTCCTCGAACGTCGGTGCGGTCCGGATGTCCTTGACCAGCAGGTGCCCGTCGTCGACGAGCGCCCGGCGGACCTCGCCCAGCGCCTCGTCGGGGTGTGCCAGGTCGTGGAGCACGTCGAACATCGTCACGACGTCGGCGCCGTCGGGGTCGAGGTCGGCGGCAGTGCCCTCCTCGACGACGACGTTGTCGAGGTCGGCGGTCACCGCGCGGGCCCGTTCGACGGCGGTCGGCGACAGGTCCAGGCCGAGGAACGACGACGCCGGGTGCGCGCGTGCCATCGCGGCCAGCGCGTCGCCGGTGCCGCAGCCGACGTCGACGACGCGGACGCCGTCGTCGAGCGCGGCGTGCAGTTCGGGCAGCTGCGGCAGGACGTGGTGGGGGAGCAGGAGCCGGGCCCATGGGCCGTTCATGGCGGTGATGAGGTCGGCCACGTGCTCGCCGCCCTCCTCGTAGTCGAACCCGGTGCCGGTGCGGAACGCGGTGACGAGTCGGTCGGCCGCCGCGGCCGGATCACCGGGGGCGAACACGCCCGCGGCGAAGAAGGGCGACCGCTGCTCGTCCACCAGGACCGCGGCGGCGGCGTCCGAGAGCTCGAAGCGGCCGCCGTCGTGCTCGAGGAGGTCCGCTGCTGCCTGTGCCCGCAGCCACTCCCGGGTCCAGCGCTCGTCGACGTCGGCGGCTGCCGCGACCTCGGCCGGGGTCAGCGGGCCCCGCCCCGCCATGGCCGCGTAGAGCCCCAGCCGGTGCCCGAGGTGGACGGTCAGCGCCACCACCTCGCCCTGCTTGACCTGCCACACCCGCAATGCGAACCGTCGCGCAGCCTCCACGTCCACGACCCTGCTCCCACGTCGTCCGCCGCGGACCGTAGACCCGCGGTGGTCGGGCCGTAGCCTCCGGGGCCCGCGAACCGGAGGTCTCGGTGGAGCCGCTGCCCGAGGGGGAGGTCGTCCCGCTCGACGCGTTCCCACGCACGGATGCCGAGGTCGCGCCGTTCGCCGCGCGGCTGGGGCTGCCGGGGATCGTCGACGTGCACGTCCACGCGATGCCCGACCGGCTGCAGCAGGCCGTGTGGCGGTACTTCGACGCGCTGGACGACCCGCCGTGGCCGATCACGTACCGCGACGACCTGGCGGTCCGGCTGGCGACGCTCCGCGACCTCGGCGTGGTGGCCCACAGCGCCCTCGCGTACGCCCACCGGCCGGGGATGCTGGCGTGGCTCAACGGGTTCACGCTCGACCTCGCCGACGAGCACGACCAGGTCGTGCCGACCTTCACGCTCTACCCGGAGGAGGGCGTCACCGACGCGGTCGCCACGGCGCTGGCGCGTGGCGGGGCGGTCTGCAAGGTGCACAACCAGCTGTCGGGCTTCACGCTCGACGACCCCCGCCTCGACGACGCGTGGCGGCTGTGCACCGAGGCTCGGACCCTCGTCGTGGCGCACACGTCCAAGGTCTACGGCGTGGACGGCGGGGCGTCGACGTCCGGACCGGCCCAGATCCGTCGCGTGAAGGCGAGGCACCCCGGCCTGCGACTGTGCATCGCGCACCTCGGGCTGCCCGACCCCGACGGTGGCCACTGGTCGGCGATCGAGGAGCTCGACGGTGTGTGGACCGACACGTCGGCCGCCCTGACCGAGCCGCCGACGGCGATCGCACCGGACAGCACCCTGGACCACGCCGAGCTGCGCGACCGGCTGGCCGGCCACGCCCTCTTCGGCAGCGACTTCCCCTCGATCCCGCACACGTTCGCTGCCGGCGTGCGCGGGCTGGCGCACCTGGGGCTGACCCCCGCGGGGCTGCGGGAGGTGCTCCACGACCGCGCCGCACGTCTGCTGGCGGATGCGGGACACACGATCGTCGGAAGTACGTAACAGAAAACACGAAGACTGTTGCGCATGTCGCGTACCCTCCTCGGGTCCACGACCACTGGTTGTCGATGAGCTCGACCTTCACGCTCCTGCTCGGTTTCGGTGTCGTCGCGATCGCGGCAGCCCGGATCGGGCGGTGGTTCTCCCGTGTCGGCCTGCCGTCGATCACCGGCTACATCGCGGCCGGTGCGCTCGCCGGCTCGTTCGCCCTGGACCTGGTCCCGACCGCCGCCGCTGCCGAGCTGCGGTTCGTCGACGAGATCGCGCTCGGTGTCATCGCCTTCGTGGCGGGGGCCGAGCTGTTCCTGCCCGACCTGCGGGGGCGGTGGCGCACCATCGCCACGATGAGCGGGAGCATCGCGGTCGTGGCCGTGACCGTCCTCGCCGCCGCCATCTACGCCCTCACGGGCGTGCTCGAGTTCACGGCGGGCATGGCCGGGTCCGAGCGGTTCGCCGTCGCCATCCTCGGTGCGGCGGTGCTGCTGGCCCTGTCGCCACCCTCGACGATCGCGGTGATCAAGGAGGTGGGGGCGCGCGGTCCGTTCACCTCGACGGTGCTGTCGCTGACGGTCGTGATGGACGTCGTGGTGGTCGTGGCCTTCGCGACGGCGGCGTCCGTGGCGGCTGGGCTGCTCGGTGGCGCCGGGATGGACGTCAGCTTCGTGGGCGTCCTCGCGCTCGACCTCGCGCTGGCCGTCGGGCTCGGGCTGGTGCTCGGGCGGGTCCTCGGCGTCCTGCTCGCGCGACGGCTGCCGATGGGGCTGACGGCCGCGCTCGTGCTCGGCGCGGGCTACGGGGTGTACGAGCTGACCAGTCTGGTCAAGGCCTGGTCGGTGGCCAACCTCCCGTTCGAGGTCTACCTCGAGCCGCTGCTGCTGACGATGGTCGCCGGCTTCACCGTCGCCAACCTCACGGCCCACCGCGAGTCGTTCGAGGAGGTGCTCCACCGCATCGGGCCGGCCGTCTACGTGGCGTTCTTCACCCTGACCGGGCTGTCGCTGAAGCTCGACACCCTCGTGACCGTCCTGCCGTTCGCCGGTCTGCTCTTCCTGGTCCGGATCGGGGCGATCGCGGTCGGCAGCAACATCGGTGCGCGCCTCGCCGGCCGCGACGGGTTGCTGCGCGACCGCTCGTGGATGGCGCTGGTCACGCAGGCCGGCATCGCGCTCGGCCTGGCACGCGAGGCGGGTGTGCAGTTCCCCGACCTCGGTGCGGCCTTCTCGAGCCTGATCATCTCGGTCGTCGTGCTCAACGAGGTCTTCGGTCCGATGATCCTGCGCCGCGTGCTGGACCGGTCCGGCGAGGTCGACGACGACGGCGGCGCCAGGGACGTGGTCGTCTACGGCGTGGACCACAACGCGCTGCGCCTGGCCGAGGCGCTCCGCGCCGACGGCATGCACCCGGTCCTCGTCGACGACCAGCTCGTGCACGTCACGCGGGCCCGTGACACCGGCGCGATGGCGACGCTGCTGCCGGGCCGCCGCCCCGAGGACCTCGCCGCGCTCGAGCCACGACCCGCCGTCGTCGTGGCGATGAGCGGCGACGACGCGGCCAACCTCGAGGTCTGCCGCGCCGCGACGGAGATCGGCGTGAGCCGCACGGTGGCACGGGTCGCCGACCCGTCGCTGCTGGGCGCGTTCCACGAGCTCGGGACGCTCGTGATCGACCCGACTGCGTCCCTCGTCTCGCTGCTGGAGCAGGCGGTCCGCACGCCCGACACCACCCGGCTGGTCCTCCACGCCGACGACGAGCGCGACGTGCAGGACGTCACGATCGGTCGCGGCAACGTCGCCGGCCGCCAGCTCCGCGAGCTGCGCCTGCCGGACGAGGTCCTGGTCATGGGTGTGCGCCGGCGCGGGCACGTGATCGTGCCGGACGGCTTCACGACGCTGCGTCGAGGCGACGTCCTGACGCTCGTGGGTGAGCCCCGTGCCCTGCGCGCGGCTCGGGCGGTCCTCGCCGAGCAGGACGACGTCGACCCGACACGGACGGCACCCGACACGACCGACCCGGTGGAGACCGGTCAGTCGTAGACGACCGTGACGTCCCGTGGGGCGGGGGTCGGCAGGCAGCCGTTGTCGGCCCCGACGGCCGCGAGCCCCGCGCGGTCCCCCTCGCCGAGCAGCACCTCGCCGAAGCCCGGTGTCGGGGCCATGAGCTGGACGGGATCGTCGACGTGGTCGAGGCCGACGAGGTGGCCGAGCTCGTGCAGCAGCACGGCGCCCCACGAGGCGTGCCGGTCCTCGAACATCGGCAGGAGGGTCTTGTCGGCGTTCAGCACGACCTGGCCGGTGACGAACACGGGCTCACCGTCCTCGCGCACCGCGACCGGGACGGCGACGCCACGCTCCATGTCCGACAGCGGGAGGTCGATCGAGTCGCCGGGCACCCAGCTGATCAGCACCGGGGCCCAGGTGGGGCCGTCGGGCCCCTCGACCACGAGGCTGCGGTCGCGGCGTGGCAGCTCGTCGGTGAGGCCCTCGAACGAGAACTCCAGGCCCGACGCCGCGCTGATGCGCGCCATCGCGAGCGAGAGCGCCTCGCGCGCCTGGTCCGGGGCGTCGTCGGCGTCGAGGACCCAGCGGATCGGTTCGCACGGGTTCCACCGCACCGGGCTGCCGTCACTGCGCGTGCCCCACGGCTCCCACCCCTCGCGCTGTGCGAGGACGGTGGAGGTCCCCGTCTCGCTGGGTGCCGCGGCCGGGGTCGGCTCCTGCATGATGCGGGCCGCGGCGACGACGAAGAGGGCCAGGGCGAGCATGGCCACGGCAGCGCCGATGGCGGCCGCCACCACCATCCGCTGGCCCATGCGTCACCCCGTTCGACGGCCGCAGCGTACGTGTGGGTCGGGGCCGTCCTACCCCTCGCCGTCGGTGCCCGTGCCCTCGGTCCCCACGTCGACCGGGTCCTCCGAGGGCGACTCGCTCGGGGAGGGCGTGGGTGACGGGCTGGGCGAGGGCGACGGTGACGGGCTCGGCGAGTTGCCGGGCAGCGGCACGCTCGGGCTCGGCAGGGGTGCCGGCGTCGGGCTGGGGGACGGTGACGGGCTGGGCGAGGGCGAGGGTGACGGGCTCGGCGACGGTGCGTCCTGGACGCAGGGCTGGTCCTCGCCGTCGTCGATGACGTCCGGCACGAACGGCGCCTCCTCACCCTCGGCCTGCTCGCCCTCGGCGGGCGACGGCGCCTCGCGGCGCGTGTAGCCCTCGGGGCACTCCTCGGGCTCGGTGTTGAGCTCCTCGAGGCCCTCGAGGTCCGGTGTCGCGAACTCGAGCACCTCGGCATCGGCCAGGGCCCGCTCGGCGAAGGCGCGCCACACCGGTGCGGCCGCGCCACCACCGGTGAGGCCCTCGGTGGGGGTGTCGTCGAGGTTGCCGACCCAGACGGCCGCGGCGAGCTGCGGCGTGTAGCCCGCGAACCAGGCGTCGCGGCTGTCGTTGGTCGTACCCGTCTTGCCCGCGACGGGACGGCCCTCGAGGCGCGCGGCGGTCCCGGTCCCGTTGTTCACGTTGTCGACGAGGACGTCGTTGACCACCGCGGCCACGTTGGCGTCCACGGCCTCGACGACGTCGTCGGACCAGCTGTAGACGACGCGACCCTCACGGTCCTGGATCTCGGTGACGTAGTGGGCCGTCCGGCGCTGGCCGCCGGCGGCCAGCGTGGCGTAGGCGTTGGCGACCTCGGTGACCGTGAACTCGTCCTGGCCGAGGGTCAGACCGGCCTGCGGCTCCATGGTCGGCGTGCCGTCCTCGCGCTCGCCCGGCAGGCCGAGCGCGAGCGCGGTGTCGATGACCGAGCGGGCGCCGACCTCCTGCTGCATCTGGAGGTAGACGGTGTTGGTCGAGGTGGTCGTCGCCTCGCGGACGGTCTGGTCCCCGTAGTCGCTGCCGCCGTAGTTGCGGAACTCGGTCCCGTTGATGTCGATGGTCGCCGGGGCCGGGTACTCGCTCTCGGGGGAGTAGCCGTCGGTGACGAAGCGGGTCAGGGTGATGGGCTTGAACGCCGACCCGACCTGGTTGCTGCCCTGCACGGCGAGGTTGAGCTGCTGCTGCTCGAAGCCGGGCCCGCCCACGGCGGCCACGACGGCACCGGTGGCCGGGTCGACCGCGACGAGCGCGCCGGAGTCGTGGGCGCCCTCGGCGACCGCGGTCGCCACGGCGTCCTGGGCGGCCTCCTGCATGACCGGTCGCATCTCGGTGCGGATGGTCAGGCCGTTGTACAGCTGCCCCTCCTCGACCAACGTGCTGGCCTCGCGGCGGACCGCGTCGAGGAAGTACGAGGCGCTGCCCTGGCCGCCGATGGCGTTGCCCTCCTGGACGGGCGGCAGCCCCTCGGCGACGAGCTGGTCGTGCGTGGCCTGGTCGATCCATCCCTGGTCGAGCATGCCGTCGAGCGTGTAGACGCGCCGGGCGTCGGCGGCCTCGGGGTCGCTGGCCGGGTCGAGGTTCTCCGGCGAACGGATGATCCCGGCGAGCGTCGCCGCCTGGTTCACCGTGAGCTCCTCGGCCGGGACGCCGTAGTAGGTCCGGGCCGCGGAGTCGACGCCGTAGGTGCCTCGTCCCCAGTAGATCGTCGAGAGGTAGAAGCCGAGGATCTCGTCCTTGCTGTAGGCGCGCTCGAGCTTGATCGACAGCGCCGCCTCACGGAGCTTGCGGGAGACCGTCTGCTCGGGGCTCAGCAGGGCGTTCTTGACGTACTGCTGGGTGATGGTCGACCCGCCCTGGCCGGTGAGGTCCCGGGTGCGGACGTTGGTGACCAGGGCGCGCGCGATGCCACGCGGCGAGACACCGTTGTGCTCGTAGAAGCGGCGGTCCTCGGCCGCGAGCACGGCCTGCACCACGTGCTCGGGGAGCTGTTCGACGGTGACGTTGCGGCGTGACTCGGTGGTGTCGAGCGTGCCGAGCTCCTGGCCGTCGGCGTCCAGCACGACCGTGGTGCCCTGCACCTGGATGTCGTCGGGGAGCGGGACGCTGCTGAACACGAAGAAGAACAGCAGCACACCGATGATCCCCAGCAGGATCGCGGGGAGCACCAGCAGCAGCGCCCACCACCGGCGGTACCAGGGGCGTCCGCCGCTGACGACGTCGCCGGGGGTGGTGCCGGTCCGGCGGGGCGGGCGGCGGGAGGATGAGGTGTTCGACATGGCACGAAAGTGTCACGGGCGCGCGTTCGGGATGCGAACGCACCGCGCACCGCGCGCGCAGGGCCGTCAGCAGTCCGGCGCGGGAACGGCCGTCCTTATGCCGTCAGCGAGCGCTGGCGCCGATGTTGCGACCCCGGCGCCGTCCGACCGGCGGGCGACGACCTGCGCGACCACCGCACCGTCGGGGTCGACGACGGGGGCACCGGACGCGCCGGGGCCCACCTCGAAGTCCAGGACGACCCGTTGGCTGCCGGTCTCCTGCACGGTCCCGGCCGTGGTGATCGGCCGGGCCCCGGGGAACCCGACGACCCGGACCTCGTCGCCGTTGCCGGGGGCCGCCCCGAGGCCGAGGGTGCTGCCGAGCGGCTGGTCGAGCAGGAGCACCGCCACGTCCTGCCGCGGTGACACCAGCACCTCGGTCACCGTCGGGCCCGAGCCCCCGTCGAGCTCGCGCAGCCCGACCGACGCGGCGCCGATGACGACGTGCCGGTTGGTGACCAGTGCCGGCTGCCCGTCGTAGGTGATGGCGAAGCCGGACCCGGTCCCGCTGGTCCCGTCACAGCCGAGCCGGGTGACCAGCGCCACCGCGTCGGCGAGCTCCGGGACGGCGTCGGCGACCCGGGCCCCCTGACGGTTGAACACGATCGAGTCGACGAGCCAGGCACCGGCCGGCAGGACGAGGAAGACCGCCAGCAGGAGTGCGATGAACCGGCCCCCACGCTCGCGCAGTCGCGTCATGGGTGTGTCGGGCGTCTCCTCGTCGTCCGGCGGCATGCCCGACGCGAGGAGGTCGGGTGTCGCACCCGCGGCGGGGTCGGGTG
>CAYMGL010000069.1:0-2606 GCA_964389945.1 uncultured Actinomycetota bacterium | reverse complement strand
GGCGGCATGCCCGACGCGAGGAGGTCGGGTGTCGCACCCGCGGCGGGGTCGGGTGCCGCACCCGCGGCGGGGTCGGGTGTCGCACCCGCGGCGGGGTCGTCGGCTTCGGTCACGTGGGACTCCGTGGGAGGTGCACGGCGAACGCCGCGGGTCCAGCGTGGCGTTCCGCGCCCCGTGCGTCACCTGTGCGGACGCGCGATCCGGCAGGCGACCTGCGTGTGGGCGCCTCAGCCGACCGCGACGGCGGTGGGAGCCACGTGCGTGCCCTTGACGGTGGCCGACGATGGTGGCATCCTAACGCTGTTCGGTTTCCGAACAACGTTAGGAGACGACGTGCCGACCGACCTCCGGACCGCCCGCCGCGCGGACACCCGGGACCGCGTGCTCGAGGCGGCCTGGGAGCTGGCCGAACGCGACGGGCTGGCCAACTGGACGCTGCGGGACCTGGCCGCCGCCGTCGGGATGCGGGCCCCGTCGCTGTACACCCACTTCGACGGGCGTGACGACATCCTCGACGCGATGTTCGCGCAGGGGTGGGAGCAGCTGGAGCAGGAGCTGCACGCGCTCGAGGACGACGAGGGTGACGGTCGCATCGGTCTGCTGGAGGGGGCCGCCGCCTTCTTCGACTTCTGCACCGCGTCGGTCCCGCGCTACCAGCTGCTGTTCACCCACGTGCTGGGGGAGTGGACGCCCTCGGCCGAGGCCTACGGCGTGTCGCAGCGCGCCTACAGCCGGATGGTCCTGCACTTCGCCCGGGTCGGCGTCACCGACCAGCGCGCGCTGGACCTGTGGACCGGTCTGCTGAGCGGCCTCGTGGCGCAGCAGCTCGCCAACGACCGCGGCGGCGACCGGTGGCGACGGCTGCTGCCGGACGCGGTCGACATGTTCCGCGAACACACCAGGATCGAGGGCGACCGATGAGCACCGACACCGCGACCGACGTGGCCACCGTCACCCGCATCACACGTGGGACCGACGCGCGCGAGGTGGCGCTCGCGGCCTACGAGCAGCTGCTCGGCCTGCTCCGCCGGCTCGAGCCGGCGGACTGGGACGCCCCGACCGACTGCGACGCCTGGCACGTCGCCGACATGGTCCGCCACCTCGCGGGGGCGGCGAAGGGCTGCGCGAGCGTCCCCGAGCTGGTGCGCCAGCAGGCCTGGGGCGCCCTGCACGCGCGGCAGTACGACGGCAACGCGCTGGACGCCACCAACGACCTGCAGGTGCAGGACCACGCCCACCTGTCGCCGGGCCAGCTCGTGCGGGCGCTGCGCGAGCGTGCGCCACGCGCGGTGGCGGGGCGACTGCGCACGCCCGGGTTGGTGCGCCGGGTCGACGTCACGGTCGACGACAGCGGGTCCTCGGTCGGGATGCCGACGCGGCTCAACCTCGGCCACCTCATGGACGTCGTCTACACCCGTGACGTGTGGCTGCACTCGGTGGACATCGAGCGTGCCACCGGGGTCACCGTCGACCGCGGTCGTCACCCCGATGCCCGCATCCTCGAGGACGTCGTGGCCGAGTGGGCCGGACGGCACGGACAGCCCTTCGAGCTGACGCTCACGGGGCCGGCCGGCGGGCGCTTCCGCCAGGGCAGCGGCGGCCCGCAGCTCGAGCTCGACGCGATCGAGTTCGCTCGCACGATCTCGGGTCGCGCGGCCGGAGACGGCCTGCTGGCGACCCTCGTCTGGTTCTGAGGAGACACCATGACCCTGCACGGCACCGCACTCTGGCTCCACATCGTCGCGGCGATCGCACTCGTCGGCGGCTCGGCCTGGGCCCATGTCGCCGGCACGAGGCTGCGCCGGTCGCGCACCGTCGACGAGGCCCGCGCCCACGCGGCGACCGTGCACGGCTTCGTGCGCGCGTCGATGCCGCTGGCCGTGGTCACGCTCGCGGCCGGTGGCTACCTCGCGACGGTCGGGAGGTACTGGACCTCGCCGTGGTTGGTCACGTCGCTGCTGCTGTTCGCCGTCATCGGCGCGCTGTCGGGCAGCCAGGTCGACCCCGCCGTCACGCGGCTCGTCGCCGCGCTCGACGAGGCCCCGGCTGGCCCCCTGCCGTCGGACGTCGTCGACCGGATCCACGCGCGGGGGCTGCAGCTCGCCGCCGTGTTCGGCGGCGTCGACCTCGCGATCGTGTTCCTGATGTCGAACAAGCCCGGCCTGCTCGTCTCGGTGCTCGCAGCGCTCGCCGGGATCACCGTCGGCCTCGCACTCGGCGCCCGCGAGCGCCGCGTCGCGGTCGCAACGGGCTGACTGCCGCCGCCTCCCACCCCGAGCCGTCGAACGTGTGAGTGGCTCGCCCGAGATGTCGGGCGAGCCACTCACGCGGTGTCGGGCAGGGTCAGAAGGCGCTCTCGTCGAGCTCCATCAGGGCGCCGTCCTCGGCGGCCGCGAGCTCGCGGCGCTGGCGAGCCTTGGGCAGCACCGCCTTGGCCCAGTAGGCCGCGACGGCGAGCTTGCCGTTGTAGAAGCCCTCGTCCCCGTTGACGTCGCCGGCGTCGAGCGCCGACTTCGCGACCTCGGCCTGGCGCAGCAGCAGCCAGCCGATCAGCAGCTCGGAGACCGAGTACAGCAGCTCGACCGAGTGCAGCCCGATCTTGTAGA
>CAYMGL010000068.1:0-11280 GCA_964389945.1 uncultured Actinomycetota bacterium | reverse complement strand
ACCCGTGGGTGATGATCCAGACCTACCGGTTGCTCGCCGAGCGCACCGACTACCCGTTCCACCTCGGCGTGACCGAGGCCGGGCCGAAGTACTCCGGCAGCGTGAAGTCGGCGATCGGGATCGGCACGCTGCTCGCCGAGGGCATCGGCGACACGATCCGGGTCAGCCTGTCGGCGGATCCGATCGAGGAGGTCAAGGCCGGCATCCTCATGCTCGAGAGCCTCCACCTGCGTGAGCGGGGCCTCGACGTCGTGTCGTGCCCGTCGTGCGGCCGCGCCCAGGTGGACGTCTGGAACCTCGCCGAGGAGGTCCAGAAGGGCCTCGACGGCGAGATCGACGTCCCCATGCGCGTGGCCGTCATGGGCTGCATCGTCAACGGGCCGGGGGAGGCGCGCGAGGCCGACATCGGCGTCGCCGCCGGCAACGGCAAGGGCGAGATCATCCGCAAGGGCGAGCGCATCGCGACCGTGCAGGAGGCGGACATCGTCGAGGCGCTCGTGCACTTCGCCAAGGAGCTGCAGGACGAGATCCGCGCCGAGCGCGGCGAGGGCAAGCCCGAGGTCGTCGGCGGTTGACCGAACGGGCGTGGCGGACCCGCGCGGCACGCGGACCGGCGGTCGCGTCCGGTGGTGGGCGCCGGTAGCCTCCCCCGATGCACCGCTGGTGCAGACAACCGACCGCCACACTTCGTGTCGGCCGGCCCCGATGGGGCCGGCCGCTTCGCGTCAGGGAGACCCCGTGCCACCCAGCAACGACGACCTCGCCACGCGCATCCGCGCCGTGGTGGGTCCGGTGCTGGACGAGCACGACGTGGAGCTGGTCGAGGTCGAGGTGCGCGGTGCGCGTGGCTCGCGGGTCGTCGCCGTCGTCGGCGACAAGGACGACGGGCTGGACCTCGACCTCATCGCGGACCTCTCGCGCACGATCGGCGACCGGCTCGACGAGGACGACCTCATCGACGGCAAGTACACCCTCGAGGTGAGCTCGCCGGGCGTGGACCGGCCCCTGCGGACGCTGCGCAGCTTCCGCCGCAACATCGGCCGCGACGTGCGGGTCGTGCGCAACCGCGCGGCGATCGACCGCGGCGAGAAGGGCGAGCTGACCGGCACGCTCGAGGACGTCGACGACGACGGCCTCACGCTGACGGTCGACAAGGACACGGTCGTCGTCCCGTACGACGACGTGGACCACGGGAAGGTCGTGCTGCCGTGGTGACGAACTGGAGGAGTGCCTGATGGCGAAGCCGATGAAGATCGACATCGACGCCCTGCGCGTGATCGAGCGTGAGAAGTCCCTGGACTTCATCACGGTCGTCGAGGCGCTCGAGGCGGCGCTGGCGAGCTCGTACAAGCGCTCCAAGGACGCGACCGCCGACGAGGCGCGCGTCGTCGTGGACCGCTCGACCGGTGAGATCACCGTCTTCGCCCAGGAGCTCGACGACGAGGGCAACATCGTCAGCGAGTGGCAGGAGGAGCCGAAGGACTTCGGCCGCATCGTCGCCCAGACCGCGAAGCAGGTGCTGATGCAGCGCCTGCGCGAGGCGGAGCGCGAGGCCACCTACGGCGAGTTCGTCGGGCGCGAGGGCGACATCGTCGCCGGCACCATCAGCCAGCAGGGCAACGCCACGCTGATCGAGCTCGGTCGCACCGAGGCGCTGCTGCCCTACAGCGAGCAGATCCCCAACGAGCGGCTCGACCACGGCGCCCACACCCGGGCGCTGGTGATCGAGGTCCGTCGCCAGCTGCGCGGCTCGCAGATCGTGACGTCGCGGACCCACCCGGGTCTGGTCGCAGCCCTGTTCAGCCTCGAGGTCCCCGAGATCGAGCAGGGGATCGTCGAGATCAAGGCGATCGCCCGCGAGGCCGGCTACCGCTCCAAGATCGCGGTGATGAGCCACGACAACGACGTCGACCCGGTCGGCGCCTGCGTCGGTCCCCAGGGCTCGCGCGCCAAGGCGATCCAGCGCGAGCTGCACAACAACGAGTCCGAGCGCATCGACATCATCCGCTGGTCCGACGAGCCCGAGGAGCTCGTGGCCAACGCGCTGTCGCCCGCGAAGGTCGAGGACGTCTACCTCTACCCGGACGACGCCACGGCGATGGTGATCGTCCCCGACCACATGCTGTCGCTGGCCATCGGCCGTGAGGGGCAGAACGCCCGTCTCGCGGCTCGACTGACCGGTTGGCGCATCGACATCAAGTCCCGCAGCCAGTTCGAGGACGAGCAGGAGGCCTTCCAGAAGGCCTTCGAGGACGGTCTCATCGACGAGTTCGGCAACCCGCTCTCGGAGGAGGGCGAGAAGGCCATCCAGGAGGCCCTCGAGGCGACGGAGAGTGCGCGCCAGGAGGCCATGGAGTCCGACGAGGACGAGGCCTGAGCACACCCCCCCGACCATCAGGAGTACCCTGCACGTGAAGGAAGCGCCCCGACGCACCTGCGTCGGCTGCCGGACCACCCGGGCGAAGCACGACCTGGTACGGATCGCAGCGACCCCCGACGGGGTCCGCGTCGACCCGGACCACGTCCTCCCCGGCCGCGGCGCGTACGTCTGCCCCCGACCGCAGTGCATCGAGATGATCGAACGCACCCAGGGGCACACGCTGCGAAGGGCGCTCCGCACAGCACAACAGCACGACCCCGCGACCAGCGGGATCACCGTGGTCCTCTCCGACCTGCATCGCCGGGTCGATCCAGAGGCGGGGCACCACCCCGACGACACCACGGCCCCCGTCAGGGGGACGACCCCGGAGGCCTCCCAGGCCCCGGCCGGTCCGGGCGACCCGGACCAGCACCACCAGAGGAGTAGCACCGCGTGAGCAACAAGGTCCGCGTGTACGAGCTCGCAAAGCAGACCGGTCTCGAGACCAAGGAGGTCCTGCGCCGGCTCGACGAGCTCGGGATCGCAGCGACGACGGCTTCGTCGTCGGTGCTGGCTGGTGATGCCCTGCGCTTCAAGGAGGCCCTCGGGACGACGGCCGAGGAGCGCAAGAAGGCCGAGGAGGAGGCCAGGCGCAAGGAGCAGGAGGAGCTCGAGCGCTACAAGTCGATGGAGGTCAAGAAGCCTGCCACCGGCAAGGCGAAGAAGGTCCTCCCGCCGCACCTGCGCAAGCAGCAGGAGGAGCAGGAGGCTGCCGAGGCCGCCGCCGAGGCCGCCAAGGCCCGCGCCGCCGACACGGACGCTGACGCCGGTGACGACGAGGCCGAGGCCGAGGACGACGACGCGGCCGCCAAGCAGGCTGCGACGCCGAAGAAGGCTGCGCCGATGCGCCCGGCGGCGAGCAAGCCCGCCGACGGGACCGAGCCGACCGACGACACCGAGGCGACCGCCCCTGCTGCCAAGTCCGACAGCGGCAGTGGTGGTGCTCGCCGGATGCCCGGTGCGCCGCCGCCCAAGATCAAGAAGGGCGAGGCCCCGCTCCGCCCCAAGGTGTCCAAGGCACCCCCGACCGTCACCGGCGAGGGCGTGACGCCGCGCCGCAAGGTCGAGTCGAACCTCCCCATGGAGGGCTCGGGTCGTCGCAGCATCCCCAAGCCGATCAAGAAGGCCGAGGACCGGCCCCAGCGCCCCGCTGCACGGCGTGGCGGACCGGGCGCCGGCAGTGGCGGCGGTCGCGGTCGCGGCAACTCGCCGTACCGCGGCAAGGTCCCGGGTGGCCCCAAGCCGGCCCCGGGTGGTCCCAACGCGCCCGGCGGCGGCCCCAAGCAGGGTGGCCCCAACGCCCCCGGCGGCGGTCCCTCGCGGACGACCGGCAAGAGCCGGCGCCACCGCAAGACGGCCCCCGAGGAGCAGGAGGTCCAGCGCGGCGGCCTGCGTCGCGACGTGCCCATCGAGGAGCAGGTCGCGGGCATCGACCGCGTCGAGGTCCTGTCGGGCATCACCGTCGGGGAGCTCGCGGACAAGCTCGGCGTCTCCGGCGCCGCGGTCGTCAAGAAGCTCTTCGACATGGGTGAGATGGCGACCGTCCAGCAGTCCCTGCCGGACGACACCGTCGAGATCCTCGGTGTCGAGCTCGGTGTCGACATCTACTTCCTCTCCGACGAGGAGGTCGAGTTCGGCGTCGAGGAGGAGGACGACCCCGAGGCGCTCGAGCCCCGGCCCCCGGTCGTCACGATCATGGGTCACGTCGACCACGGCAAGACGCTGCTGCTCGACTCGATCCGCGAGGCCGACGTCGTCTCCGGCGAGGCCGGCGGCATCACGCAGCACATCGGCGCCTACCAGGTCGACCACGAGGGCAAGGCGATCACGTTCATCGACACCCCGGGGCACGAGGCGTTCACCGCCATGCGCGCCCGTGGTGCCGACGTCACCGACATCGTGATCCTCGTCGTGGCCGCCAACGACGGCGTCATGCCGCAGACCATCGAGGCGATCCAGCACGCCCAGGCCGCCGAGGTGCCGATCGTCGTCGCCATCAACAAGATGGACGTCGAGGGCGCCAACCCCGACAAGGTCAAGGGCCAGCTGACCGAGCACGAGCTCGTCGCCGAGGACTACGGCGGTGAGACGCCGATGGTCCACGTGTCGGCCATGACCAAGGAGGGGCTCGACGACCTGCTCGAGATCCTCACGCTGCAGGCCGAGCTGCTCGAGCTGCAGGCCAACCCGTCCAAGGACGCGCGCGGTCGCGTGGTCGAGGCCCACCTCGACAAGGGGCGCGGCCCCGTCGCGACGGTGCTGGTCCAGGCCGGCACGCTCACGCGCGGCGAGATCCTCGTCGCCGGCGAGACCGACGGCCGCATCCGTGCCATGTTCGACGCCGACGGCAACCAGGTGAAGGAGGCGACGCCCGGCATGCCGGTGCAGATCCTCGGCCTGAACGACGTGCCGGAGGCCGGCGACGAGTTCCGCGTCCTGGAGTCCGCACGTGCGGCCGCCGACATCGCCGAGCGGCGCCAGGAGCGCCACCGTCGTGCCGAGCTGGCCGAGCAGTCGCGTCCCAAGACGCTGGAGGACCTCACCGCAGAGGTCGAGGCCGGCGAGCTCGAGACGCTCAACGTCATCATCAAGGCCGACGTGTCCGGCTCGGCCGAGGCCCTGGAGCAGTCGCTCCAGAAGCTCGACCTGCCGGGGACGCAGATCAAGGTCGTCGGCAAGGGCGTGGGCGCGGTCACGATGTCCGACGTCCTGCTCGCCGAGACCTCCGACGCGATCATCGTGGCGTTCAACGTCCGCCCGGACGCCAACGCCCGCGAGGAGATCGACAAGACCGGCGTCGACCTGCGGACCTACAAGATCATCTACGAGGCACTCGAGGACATCGAGCGCGCCGTGCTGGGTCTGCTCGGTCCGGAGTTCGAGGAGCAGGTCATCGGCGAGGCCGAGGTCCGCGAGACCTTCAAGGTCCCGAAGGCCGGCACCGTCGCCGGTGTGATCGTCCGCAAGGGCATCGTCAAGCGGGACGCGGGCGTCCGCGTCATCCGCGACGGCATCGTGGTCACCGAGGACACGACGATGAACTCGCTGCGTCGCTTCAAGGACGACGTCAACGAGGTCCGCGAGGGCTTCGAGTGCGGCATCGGCCTGAACAACTTCAACGACATCAAGATCGGCGACGTGTTCGAGGTGTTCGAGACCGTCGAGGTCGAGCGAGAGCTCGCCAACGCCTGACCGGGCGACGGGCTCACCGAGCCCGTTCGCCCGTCGGAGCGACTTTGGCGAGTCGGGCGCCCATGCCTGACCATCCCCGTCGAGTGTGCCCCCTGCTGTCCGTGAGACGGCAGGGGGCACACTCGACTGTGGGTGCCTAGGGTCGCGGTCCGGCGACGGCAGAGGAGCGAGCGTCCCGATGGAGATCCCGCCGGTCCGGTTCGCGCAGGCGCGCAACGGACGTCTCGCCTACCAGCAGTGGGGCGAGGGCGAGGACATCGTCTCGATCCCCCCGCTGGCGCAGAACATCGAGATGGCGTGGGGCCACCCGACGGTCGTCGCCATGCTCGAACGCTTCGGTCGCATCGGTCGGTTCCTCCACTACGACAAGCGGGGGACCGGGGCCTCGGGACGCATCACGCGGCCACCCGGGCGCGACGAGCGCGTCGACGACCTGCGCGCGGTGATGGACGACGCCGGCATCGAACGGGCGCACCTGTTCGGCTCGTCCGACGGCGGTGCGACCACGCTGCTGTTCGCGGCGGCGTACCCGGACCGGGTCCGCAGCGTCGTCCTCTTCGGGTCCGGGGCCGCGACCGTGCCGCCCGAGTGGCTCGGCAACGAGATGTACGACATGGTCATGCAACGCCAGCGCGAGCTCGTGCCGCTGTGGGGCACGCCCGAGTCGCCGTGGGTGGACGGGTTCGCGCCGTCGCTCGCCGGGGACCAGGCGTTCCGCGACTGGCACGTGCGCTACCAGCGAGCCTGCTGCGACAGCGAGACGCTCCTGGACCTCATCACGATGTCGATCCACACCAACATCGAAGAGGTCCTGCCGGACGTGACCTGCCCAGTGCTGCTGCTCCACAGGGTCGACGACCGGATCGTCGACGTGGAGCGCAGCCGGGAGGCGGCAGCGCTGCTGCCGGACGCGCGCCTGGTCGAGTTCCCCGGCCAGGACCACTTCGGCTTCGCAGGCGACATGGACCCCTGGCTCGACGAGTTCGAGCGGTGGGTCCGTGGGTCGGTCCAGCCCGTCACCGCCGCGGTCCGACCCGCGAGCGTGCGCATCGTGACGATGGGCCGCTTCGCCGTCGAGGTCGACGGGGTCGAGGTGCCGACGAGCGACTGGGGCTCGCGGCACGCCCGCACGATCGTCAAGCGGCTCGCGGTCGCCCGGGGGTGGCCGGTCAGTCGCGACGAGCTCTTCGATCTGCTGTGGCCGGACGAGACCGACCGTCGCAAGGTCGGGTCCCGCCTCTCCGTGCAGCTGTCGACCGTGCGGCGCGTCCTGCGTGGCGGGGTCGTCGCCGACCGCGAGTCGGTGCGGCTCGACCTGGAGGAGGTCGACCTCGACCTGGCCATCCTGGATGCAGCGACCGACGACGCCACCGTCGTCGCCGCATGGACGGGGGAGTTCCTCCCGGGCGACACCGACCTGCAGTGGACGGCGGCCACGCGCGCGGAGGTCGCGACGCGGGCGGCGGCGGCCGGTGCCCGCCTCGCGGAGCGCTACCTCGCGGACGGGCTGACCGGTCGAGCCGCCGAGGTCGCGCGGCGTCTGGTCGATGCGAACCCGCTGGACCTCCGCGCCCACGAGCTGCTCGTGGCCGCGCTGCTCGACACCGACCAGCACGACGAGGCGGCGACGGCCCACGCGGCCTGGGCCGCGGCCGGTGCGGAACTCGGGGTCCGCGTGGCCCCGCTGGACCCTGCCTGACGGTCAGCCGGCCACGGCCGAGAGCAGTCGGTCGAGGGGATCGAGGTCGAACGGTGCCCCCGACATCAGGATGAGGTGGTCGGCGCCGGCCTCCAGGTAGGCATCGGCGTGCTCCACGGCGTCCGCACCGAGCAGCATCGTCCGCTCGATCTCCGTCGGGTCGCGGCCGACGTCCTCGCAGTGCTCGTCGAGCACCCGGTTCTTGTGGGCGAACGTCTCGTGGGCGTCCGCGGCGCTCGAGACCCAGTTCCAGGCGTCGGCGTGCTCGGCCACGAGCCGCAGGGTCACCTTCTCGCCCCCGCCCCCGACGAGGATCGGCAGGTCGCCCTTCGGTGGCGGGGTGAGCGCGTCGAGGCGGGCGCGGATCCGCGGCAGCGCGTCCCGGAGGTCGTGGAGGCGCCCGATCGCGTCGCCGAACTCGTAGCCGTACTCGTCGTAGTCACGTTCGAACCAGCCCGACCCGATCCCGAGGGTGACACGCCCGTCGAGGGCGTGGTCGAGCGTGCGGGCCATGTCGGCCAGGAGCTCCGGGTTGCGGTACGAGTTGCAGGTCACGAGGTGGCCGACCTGCACGCGTTGGGTCGCGTGGCCGAGCGCGGACAGCGTCATCCAGCCCTCGAAGTGTGCGGCGTCCGGGTCGCCGTACAGCGGGAAGAAGTGGTCCCACGTCCACACGCTGTCGACGCCGAGCTCCTCCGCCGCGACGGCGGCGGCCGTGAGCTCGTCCATCGTCGTGGCCTGGGGGTGCAGCTGGATCCCGACCCTGCAACGGCGTGCCACGGTGGCTCCCTGCTCGCGATGGTGGGTCGAACCTAGACAGCCGGGTCGACCTGAAGGTTGTCCGAAGGGTCGTGGGCGAGGGTCCTCGCCATGGACACCACACTCCAGACCAGCCGAGGGCTCGAGGTCTCCGGACCCACCTCGGGAAGCCACTACCACTTCCTCAACCACCTGGCCTCGGTCAAGGTGGCCGCGGACGGCGAGCGCTCCATGAGCGTCGTGCAGTTCGAGGCGACGCGCGGCTTCGGCGCACCGCTGCACCGCCACGAGCACGAGGACGAGCTGTTCGTCGTCATCGACGGCGAGCTCCGGTTCACCTACGGCGACGACACGATCGAGGGCCCCAGAGGCACGATCGCCTACCTGCCGGCCGCGAAGCCACACACGTTCCAGGTGGTCAGCGACTCGGCCGTCATCCTCAACGTCACCGCATCGCGGACCCACGTCCCACGGTTCGACGAGATGGTCGCGTCCCTGGGCGTGCCCACGGACCCGACCGACCTCCCGGCCGACGCCCCGATCGACCCCGGTCACGTCGCAGCGGTCTGCGCCGAGTACGACATCACGATCCTCGGCCCGCCGCCCGGACCGCTGGACGACGACCGCACCGGGACCGGGGAGGACGCCTGATGCGCCGCTCCCTCGCACTCCTCGCCACGGCAGCCCTCGCCACTGCTCTCGCCGGCTGCAGCGCGGCTGCGCCGGACAGCGCCGACGTCGAGCTGGTCGACTACGCCTTCGCCGGCCTGCCCGACGAGCTGGCCGCCGGGGCCGACATCACGATCGACAACACCAGCGAGACCGAGCTGCACGAGTTCGTCGCCGTGCGCCTCCCCGACGACGAGGAGCGCAGCGTCGAGGAGCTGCTCCAGCTGCCGCCCGAGGAGCTGGCCGCGTTCTTCCCCGGGGTCGCCACCGTGCTGCTCCAGCCGCCGGGCAGCGACGAGACGATCGTCGCCGAGGGTGACGGGTCGCTGTCCGAGGCGGGGCGGTACCTCGTCCTCTGCGCGATCCCGACCGGCGCAGACCCGGGCGAGTACCTCGCCGCAGCCGCCGAGGCCGAGGGCGGCCCGCCGCAGGGCGTCGAGGGCGGTCCGCCGCACTTCGTCAACGGCATGTGGGCCGAGCTCACCGTCGTCGACTGACCGCCGACCATCCCGTGTGTGGCTGGCCCGACATACGGTGCCAGCCACACACGCGATGGGAGGGGACGGTGGGGGACGGGTCGCCCCGGGCGCACGTCGGGTACGCCGTCGTGGAGCTCCACCTGCCGGGTGTGCAGGGGCTGAAGGAGAAGCGCGGGTTCGTCCAGTCGATCACGGCCGCGCTCACCGACGACCTCGGGGCCAGCGTCAGCGAGGTCGGCTGGCAGGACCTGTGGCAGCGGGCGGCGCTCGGCGTCGCCGTGGTCGCGTCCTCGCCGACCGGTGTCGACCGGGCACTGGAACGCGTCGTGACCCTGTGTGAGCGCGACCCGAGGGTCCTGGTGACCGCCATGGTCGAGCAGGTCGACGTGCTGCACGGCACGACCGACTGAGGTCGTCCGTCCGACGGATCGGCGCCTCCGAACGGTGGTAGGTCCTCGTCGACCATGCGCCGACCCCCGGAGCCGCCCGTGCCGACACCTGACATCTGCGACCTCGTCCTCGAGCAGCACGCCGAGTTCCGCGCCCGCTTCGCCGAGCTCGACGACCTGCGCGACGCGGACGCCGAGACGCTGGCCGGGGTGTGGAAGCCGCTCGCCGACCTGCTCGAGGCGCACGCCGAGGCCGAGGAGGAGCTGTTCTACCCGCACCTGCTCGACCTCGGTGACGAGCCGGTCGAGGAGACCGAGGACGCCGTCACCGACCACAACGACATCACGGAGGCGGTCGAGCGGACCCGCGACCTGGAACCGGGCAGCGACGAGTGGTGGGAGGCGGTGGACGCCGCGCGCGAGGAGAACAGCGAGCACACGGCCGAGGAGGAGCGCGGCGCCCTGGCCGACTTCCGGCGCAACGCTCCCGACGCGCTCCGCGAGGAGATCGGGACGAGGTGGCTCGCCTGGCACGGCGAGCACGCGGAGGGCTACGACCGCGACGAGAAGGACCTGGTCGACTACGTCGAGGACCACGGCGACGAGGAGCAGGCCGAGGAGGCCCGTCAGCTCGCGGACGAGTGAGTGGCCGCAGTGGCCTCGCTACCTTGGCGGGCCACCCTCCAGCGGGTGACGACGACGGCAGGAGCTGGCGTGCGCAAGCGCAACCCACGGGTGGACAACGCCGTCGCCGAGGCGATCGCCGACCTCCTGGCCACCGAGTTCAACGACCCGCGGCTGCGGATGGTGTCGATCACCGAGGCGCAGGTCAGCCAGGACGCCCGCGAGGCGATCGTGTTCTGGTCTGTGCCGGACCGCGACGTCCTGTCCGACCAGGCCCGCGCCGGCGCCACCCGTGACCTGCCGACGCCCGAGGAGGCGTCGGCGGCGCTCGAGTCCGCACGGGCACGCCTGCAGAAGCTGCTGAGCAACCGGGTCCGGATGATGAACACCCCGGTGCTGCGGTTCGAGCAGGACCCGGTCAGGCAGCAGGCCGACCGCGTCGAGGAGCTGCTGCGCGACGTGCGTCGCAACCGCGACTGATGGGTCGTCGCCGCCGCAACGACAGCGGAGCCACCGGTGTCCTGGTGGTCGACAAGCCTGCCGGCATGACCAGCCACGACGTGGTGGCGGTGGTTCGGCGCGCCGCCGGCACCCGGCGGGTCGGCCACACCGGCACGCTCGACCCGGACGCCACGGGCGTGCTCGTCTGCTGCCTCGGCAACGCCACGCGCCTGGTGCAGTACCTCCAGGACTCGCCGAAGACCTACCAGGCGACGATGGTGCTCGGACTCGCCACCACGACCCAGGACGCGGCCGGCGAACCCGTCCTCGAGGCCGATGCGTCGCACATCGACGAGGCCGGCCTGTGCGCCGTCCTCGGTCGCTTCCACGGCGACATCAAGCAGGTCCCGCCGATGGTGTCGGCGCTGAAGGTCGACGGGGAGCGGCTGCACGAGAAGGCACGCCGGGGCGAGGTCGTCGAACGGGAACCACGTGACGTGACGGTCCACGACCTGGTCCTCGAGGAGTTCCGCGCCGGCGAGCGCGCCTACGCCTCGTTCCTCGTCACGGTCTCGCCGGGGACGTACGTGCGCACGCTCGCCCACGACA
>CAYMGL010000067.1:3514-11290 GCA_964389945.1 uncultured Actinomycetota bacterium | reverse complement strand
GCTACGCCCGCCGCGGCGGCCGCATCGACCAGGACGCGATCCACAACGTCGGCGGGGTCGACTGCTCGGACCACGAGGTCAACGTCAAGATCCTGCTCCAGGCCGCACGGCGCGAGGGCGCGATCGACCACGACGAACGCGACCAGCTGCTGCGGGACGTGACCGAGGACGTCGTCGCCGACGTGCTGCGCGACGTCGACCTGCAGGTGTGGCGCATCTCCCGCGACGTGGCCGAGGGGCCCGACCGGCTCGTCGACGTCGCGCACCTCCTCGAGCTGCTCGAGCAGGAGAACGCACTGGACCGGGCGGTCCAGGTGCTGCCGGACAGCCAGGAGCTGCGTGACCGGCGCGAGCAGGGCGCCGGCCTGACGAGGCCGGAGCACGCGACGCTCCTCGGGTCGGCCAAGCGGCGGTTGAAGGACGAGCTGCTCGCGACCGACCTCCCCGACAGCGAGGCGCTCCAGTCGGTGCTGGACGTCTACGTCCCCGACCTGCTCGTGGAACGGTTCGGGGACCAGCTCGAGCGGCACCGACTGCGGCGCGAGCTCGTGGCGACGCGGGTCGCCAACGAGCTGGTCGACCGCATGGGGCCCACGTTCCCCAGCCGCGTCGCAGCCGAGGCCGACTACGACGAGGCCACCGTCACCGCCGCGTGGTGGACCGCGCGCGACGTGACCGGCATCGACGCGCGCTGGTGGCAGCTGGAGGGCCTCCTCGACGAGGTCGGCCCGCACCTGCAGGACGAGATGGCCCACGAGATGGAGATGCTCCTGGGCAGCCTCACGCGGCGCTACGCGAGCGAGACCGGCGGTGCCGACCCCGACGTGCTGGTGCCGCGCGACCGTGACGCCGTGCACGCCTACGCCGAGGCCCTGTTCGACCTCGGGACCAGCGACCAGCGACGCCACCGCGTCGCGCGCACGGAGCGGCTGCTCGACGACCTCGTGCCCGACGACCTCGCCCGCGCCGTCGCCTGCACCCGCGACCTGGCGCTGGGCCCCGAGGTCGCCGCGACGCTGCGTGCGCTGGACTGGGACGCCGGCGAGGCGCCGCTGGTCGGCGACGTCCTGCTGCACCTGCTCGAGGTCCTGGGCCTCGACCGGCTCTACCGCGTCCTCGACCGGGTGAGCACGACGACGGTCTGGCGGCGACGGCTGCGGCGCTCCCTCACGGCGGACCTGCGCCACCTCGGCGCCCGGGCAGCCCAGCTCGCCCTCACCGAGCAGACCAGCGACCTGCTCGCCGACGGCGGGACGACCGCCCGGCGGTTCGCCAGCCGGCGCTCGAGCGCGCTCGACCGGGCACGGCGGACGATCACCGGCGTCGAGCAGGACGTGCAGGCCGGGCTCGACGGCGTGGCCGTCGCCCTGCGGACCCTGCGCACGGCCGTGGAGGACGGCCAGACCTGAGGGCTGCCCTGCCCCGAGTCAGCGCGTCAGGACGTGGGTGGGTCGGACGGGGTCGACGCTGCGGCCCTCGCAGAGCTCGACGACGGCGACCTCGAACAGGAGGTCGCTGGGCAGGTCCGAGCCCTTGAGGTCGTGGTCGAGCTGTGCGAGGCGGTCGACCGCCCAGGCCAGCTCGCCGGGTCCGAACGACTCCCGGGCCTCACGGGTGAGGTTGCGCAGGCGGCCGCCGGAGACCGGACGCCGCCCGAGCCCGGCGGCGCGGCCGTCCCCGCCGGCCCGCAGGACGAGCAGCTGGCGCAGCCGGTAGGCCAGGGCGCCCAGCAGCATGACGGGTGCGTCGCCGGCCTCGAGCGCCCCGCGCGTGGCGGTGAGGGCGGCAGCGGCGTCGCGCGCGACCACGGCATCGGCGATGGCGAACCCCGACTGCCGGCCGTGGCCCTCCAGGACCCGTTCGACGTCGTCCTCGGTGAGCGCGGCCGTGCCCGACGGGGCACTCGCGCAGACGGTGGCGACCTGGACCGCGATCGTGCCGGGCTCGAGGCCGGCGTGACGACGGATCGCGGCGATGGCGGTCGCGTCGGCGTGCCGGCCGAGGGCACGGAACTCGTCCCCGACGAGCCGGTCCCACTGCTCGTCCGCCCAGTCGGGCGGCCGGGGCACGTCGACGTGCTCACCCGCGACCCCGGCCAGGTCCTGGAGGGTCTTGGGGAGGTTGCGCGACGAGTGCTCGACGGCGACCACGACGGGTGTGTCGCCGGGGGCCTCCGCGAGGGCGCGCACCTCGTCCAGGACCCCGCCGCTCGGCACCCGTGCGAACCGGAGCACGTGGACGGTGTCGCCACCGAACAGCGAGGTGGTGCGCACGTCCGGGAGGCCCTCCTCGTCCACGTCGGTGCGCTCGACGTCCGCGCCGTCGGGCACGTCGCGCAGGGCGCGGTCGATCCCCCGTCGCAGCAGCAACGGGTCGTCGGAGGTCACCAGCGTGAAGGCCTGCATCGGCGGCGACCCTACCGCCGGCCGGTGTCACGACGACCCGCACCGTCCCGTCGCGGTCGGTCCGGTGCAGCCGCGCCCCGCTCGCCTCGACCGCGGCGAGCACGTCGGGTGCGGGGTGGCCGTAGCCGTTGTCGACACCGACGCTGACGACCGCGTCGCGGGCGGTCGCCGCAGCGTGCAGGCCGGCGTCGACGTGGCGCGAGCCGTGGTGCGGGACCGTGAGCACGTCGACGTCCAGGAGAGCCCGCGTGGCGGCGTCGCGCAGCAGGGCGGCGTGCGCGGCAGGCCCGATGTCGCCGGTCAGCAGCACCGCGCCCCCGCCCGGTCCGTCGACCCGCAGCACCAACGAGGACTCGTTCTCGACGCCGTCGCGTCCGAGGTGGGCCCGCGCACCGTGCGGTGCGAGCACCCGGACCGTCAGGTCGCCGACCCGTGCCTGCTGCCCGGCGACCGGCGCGTGGACCGGCACGCCTGCGGTCCTCGCCGCGTCCAGCGCGGCCGCCAGTGCGGCCGGCGGCGGTTCGTCACGCGGCCGTTGCCACACGGTCCCGACATCCACGGCTGCGAGCACGTCCGGCGCCCCGCCGGTGTGGTCGGTGTCCGCGTGCGTCAGCACCAGCAGGTCGACCGTGTCGGGGCCGTGCCCACGCAGCCAGGCCGCCGCCCGCCCGTCACGGCCGGTGTCGACGAGGACGCTGGCGCGTGTGGTGGTGAGGAGGAAGGCATCGCCCTGCCCGACGTCGATCGCCGTGAGCACGAAGCCACCGGGGGCCGGGGCCGGTGGCAGGACCTGGGGCACCAGACAGGCGACGGCGACCACGGCCGCCACCCGACGTGCGGGCCCCGTCAGCAGCAGCCACGCGATGGCGGCGACGACGGCCAGCAGCACCGCCGGCTCGGCCGTGCCGACGACCGGCCCCCACCACTGCAGGCGTCGCGCCGTCGCGAGCACGGCACCGAGCGGCGGCCCGGCGAGGACCAGCAGGGCTCGGGCGAGGCCCGGGAACGGGAGCACCACGAGGGCAGCGACCGTGCAGACGACTGCTGCGACGGCGGCTGCCGGGACGGCGACGAGGTTGGCTGGCAGGGTCGCCAGGGCAACGCCGTCGCCGGCGACGAGCAGCACCGGCAGCACGGCCACCTGGGCGCCGACGGTCACGGCGAGCAGGTCCAGCAGCCGCCCGGACCGCACGAGGGGCTGCAGACGCGCGAGGCGGTCCCGCACCTGCGGGGCCACGACGAGGACGCCCAGCGTCGCCGCGGCCGACAGCAGCAGGCCGAGCCGTCGCGCGAGCAACGGGTCGAGCAGGACCAGGACGAGGACCGCACCGGCCAGCAGCTGCAGGGGGCGCGTCCGCCGGCCCCGGGCTGCAGCGGCGAGCGCCAGGACGGCCATGGCCGTCGCACGCAGCACCGACGGGTCCGCCCGGGTGAGCACGGCGAAGAACCCCAGCGCCACCACGGCAGTCCGTCGCCGGCCACGCGCACCGACCCCGACCAGGCCGGCGAGCAGCCACACACCGGTCACGACCATGGCGACGTTCGAGCCCGACACCGCGGTGAGGTGGGTCAGCCCCGTCGCCCGCATCGCCTCCTCGTCGGCAACGGGCAGGAGGCTCGTGTCGCCCGTGACGAGACCGGTCGCCAGCCCGGCACGGCCCGGCGGCAGCGCAGCGCTCGCGGCGCGCGCGAGCCCGCCGCGCAGCGCCGTCGTCCCCGCCGCGACCGCACCCGGCGGTCCCACGGGCGTCAGCTCCGCGCGCAGCAGACGGGCCGCCACGTGCCGGTGGCGCCGCCACGCACCCGGCGCGAGCCTCGCCTCGGCCGAGCCGGCGTACGTCGCGCCGTACCGGAGTCGCTGCGCGGTGTGCAGCTCCGCCCGTCGCCCGCTGGTGCGCCCGTCGACACGGTGGACGCGGACGTCGGCCCGCCATCGACCCTCCCCCACTGCCGTCGGGTCCCCGACGACCTCGACCACGACGTCCACGGACCGTGCCGCCGCCGCGCCGTCGTGCAGCGGCCCGCTCTCGAGCCGGTGCAGCCGGACACCGGTGGCCGCGAGCACCACGAGTGCGACGGCGCACAGCAGGACCGGGGTCGGGTGGCGGACGCGTCGCGCGGTCGTCGCGGCGGCGGCGGCGAGCAGCACGCCCACGGTCGCAGCGGCGGGCGGCAGCCGCGGGGCGACGAGGGCGGCGAGGAGCGCGACGGCGGCCGTCGCCGGCACGACGGGGGTCACCGCACGCCCACGAGGTCGCGCAGCGAGGCCCAGGTCGCCTCGCCGATGCCGCTCACCGCTCGCAGCTCGACCGCCTCGGTGAAGGGCCCGTGCTCGTCGCGGTGCGCGACGATCCTGCCCGCCAGGACGGGCCCCACGCCGGGCAGCTCCTCGAGCTCCGCGGCCGTCGCACGGTTGAGGTCGAGGCGGCCGTCCGGCAGGTGCGGGTCGGCGCCCGCCGGCGGCGTGCCGTCCGCGGTGGCGGCGGACGCCGTGGGCACGACCACCTGCTCGCCGTCCACCAGCGGCCGTGCGAGGTTCAGCGACACGACCGAGGCGTCCGGCAGCACGCCGCCGGCGGCGGCGATCGCGTCCGCGACCCGGTCCCCCGCGACGAGCTCGACCACGCCGGGTCGCTGGACCGCACCCGCGACGTGCACGAGCACCGGACCACCGATCGGGGCGACGTCCCCCTCGACCGCGGCCGGCGCCGGCGGGGCGGGCTCGGCGCCCAGCGGCACGCGCAGGGCGACGAGGGTCGCGACCACGCAGCCGCAGAGTGCGACGACGACACCGACGAGGTCGGCCCTCGTCAGGCCGACCCGGTCCTCGAGGCGTGCCAGGAGCGTGTCCACGGCGCCACTGTCACCACGCGGTGCGTCGCCGGCCGGCGACGGCCGCCGGGCCCTGTGGAGATCAGGTCAGGTCGGCCGGCGCGAGGGCGACGCCCACGGCGCCGGGGCCGGTGTGGGTCCCCACGACGGGCCCGACCACGACCTCGAGGTGCTCGACGACGTCGACCTCGGCGCGGACCGCCGCGAGGACCTCGGCGGCGCGTTCCGGGGCGAGCGCGTGGGCGACCACGGCGTGCTGGGGGACGTCGCCGGCCACGGCCGCCGCCCGCGTCACCAGTCGGCGGATCGCCCGCGACCAGGTGCGCTCGCGGTCCAGCAGCTCGATCCTGCCCCCCTCCACGCCCAGCAGCGGACGCACCCTCAGCGCCGCGCCGAGCACCGCCTCGGGTCCCGACAGACGACCGCCGCGCCGCAGGTACGTCAGGGTGTCGACCACGAGCAGCGAGACCGTCCGGGCGCGCACGGCCGCTGCCGCGGCCAGGACGTCGTCGACGTCACCGCCGGCCGTCGCCGTGCGCACGGCTGCGAGGACCTGCAGCGCCAGACCGCCCGACACCTGTCGGCTGTCCACGACCTCGACGCGGAGGGGGGCGGCGGACGCCAACGCCCGGGCACGGTCGACGGTGCCCGACAGCTCGGCACTGAGGTGCAGGCTGACCACCGCGTCGTGGCCGGCGTCACGCGCGTCCGCCCAGGCCTCCTCGAACCAGGCGGCCGTGGGCTGTGAGGTCGTGGGCAGCTCCTCGGACGCAGCCAGCTCGCGGTAGAACTCCTCGTCCGACACCGAGACCCGCGAGAAGGCCTCGCGACTGCCGAACAGCACCGAGAGCGGGATGACCCGCAGGCCGAGCGCCTCTGCCAGCTCCGCGGACAGGTCACAGGTCGAGTCGGTGACGACGGCGACGGACACCCTGCTCCAGGCCGGTCGGGGGCCGGCTGGACGGTAGCGGCGTGGGAGGCGGCACCAGCGGTGCCGTGGCATCATCGGGGGCCGGACGACACGAGGGACGGCCACGGCAGCACCGACGACGGCACTGCGTGAGCGCGGCATCGTGGTCCGCGTGTCCGCGGCGACGCTGCTCGTCGTGAACTCGGTGCTGCTCGGCGTGGCGCTCGCGGCCCCGGCCACCTTCGGTCTTACCGCCACCGAGGTCCTGCTGCTCGGCGCGCCCACCCTGCTGCTCCAGCTCGTGCTGGCCGTGCTGCCCTGGGAGCGGATCCTCCCGGAGCGGCCGATGCCGTGGCTGCTGCGCGGCTCCGTCGCCTACTACGTGATCGGGCTGCTCGTCGCGCTCGCCCTCGCCGACGGTGCGACCAACGAGGCGATCTGGCTGCTCGCGTTCAACCTCGTCTACGCCGCACTGGTCCTCCCGGTCGGCGAGCAGGCCGTCGCCGCTGCGGTCACCGTGCTCGGGGCCATCACCGTCGAGGCCGCCACGAGTGGCATCGGGGGGACCGACGTGGTCGACCTGACCGCGTTGACGGGGATCGGCGTCCTGGCGACGATCGGGTCACGCGTCGTGCTGGGCGCGCTCGAGCGGGCGGAGGCCGAGCGACAGGCCGCGGACGACTCGGCCGCAGCGCTGCACGACGCGCTCGTCGCCGTGCACTCCACGACCTCCGGCGACATCCAGCAGATCCTCGACGCCACGGCCCGGGCCTCGGTCCGTGGCCCGGAGGACATGGCCGGTGTCTACGTGATCGACGACGACGAGGTCCACGTCGCGTTCCACGGGGTCCCGCCCGAGCTGCAGGCCAGCGACCACGAGACCGTCCACGGGATCGTCGCCAGCATCGACAGCCGGGGACCTGCCGTCATCGACTTCGAGGGGCCGGACGGCGAGCTGCTGCCGCCCGAGCAGCGCGGGTCCCTCCGCGCCTCGATCGTCGCCCCGGTCCGGCGCCGCGGACGGGTCATCGGCGCCCTGACCGTGACCCGACGCCGCGGCCCGCTGTTCAGCAGCGGCGAGCAGGTCGCGCTCGAGCTCCTCGCCGACCACGTGGCGCGGGGCATCGTGCTGTCGCGCGAGCTCGCGAGCGACCGGGCGGCCCTCGAACGCCTGCGGGAGCTCGACCGCATGAAGCGCGACTTCGTCGCGACGGTCAGCCACGAGATGCGCACGCCGCTGACGGTGATCACCGGACTGAGCGAGACGCTGCAGGAGCGCGGCGGCGAGCTGACCGACGACCTGCGCGACATGCTGGTGACCCGGCTGCGGTCGAACGCGGCGACGATGGACCGCATCGTGACCGGCCTGCTCGACGCCTCCGGGATCGACCGTGGGATCATCGCGGTGCAGCAGGACGACGTCGACCTCACCCGCCTCCTGCGTGACACCGCGACGCGGCTCGAGCCGCTGTTCGGCGAGCACCACCTCGAGGTCGACGTCGCCCCCGACCTGCACGTGGCGGGCGACCCGGCCCTGCTCGAGCGGGTCCTCGAGAACCTGCTCACCAACGCACAGCGCCACACACCGGCGGGGACGACGGTGCGGCTGACGGGACAGCGCGAGGACGG
>CAYMGL010000067.1:0-3414 GCA_964389945.1 uncultured Actinomycetota bacterium | reverse complement strand
TCGGTGACGAGCTCGGGCTGCTCCAGGTGCACGAAGTGACCGGCCCCCGGCACGAGCCACACCGTCGACCGCGGATGGGCCGCGCCGAGCACGCGCCGTGCGCGGGCGGCGTACCGCCGGTCGATGCAGGCGTCGTCGCCACCGTGGACCACGAGCGCTGGCTGGCGGGGTACGGGCCCGTCCGCGGCGGGCACCCGCCCCAGCAGCCCCGGCACGGCGTGGAAACGGTAGGGCCCCAGCGCGGCGCGCACGGCCGGGACCGTGGCCAGCGCGCTGCGCAGCGGGTCGAGGTCCGCCGCGACCGGCACGTACCCGGGCGACCACCGCAACCACAGGTCGATCAGCGGTCGCAGGCCCTCGCGGAGGATCCAGCCGGCGACCGGCAGCTGCGCCTGGAGCTGGTAGCGCGACCGCCAGAGCTGGTCGAGGTCGGTGAGGAAGCCGTGCAGTGCGGGCTCCGGGGGCACCGCGATGCCGACCACGGCGTGGAAGCGATCGGTGGCGGCTCGCCAGGCGGCGGCAGCACCCCAGTCGTGCCCGACGAGCACGGCCCGCCCGTCGCCGCCGAGCGCCTCGTGGACCGCCTGCAGGTCGCGGGCGTAGCGGCCGATGCCGGGACGCTGCCCACCAGGGGTGGACGGCAGGTAACCGCGGAGCCACGGCATGGCCACGCGGTAGCCCGCGGCGACCAGCCCGGGCGCGAGGTGCCGCCACGTGGCCGGTGTGTCCGGGAAGCCGTGCTGGAGCACGGCGAGGGGACGGCGGTGGTCGGCGAGGTCGCCGGCCCCACGGACGGCGAGGACGGCGCCGTCGTCCGCGCGCACCGTCAGCGGCTCGTCCACACCCCACCCCCTCGACAGCCGCAGACGGTAGGACCAGCGGCTGCGCGCGTCGTCGCCGCCTGACACACTCCGCACCATGACCGCGCCTGCCGAGCCCTCCCTCGCGACCACGATCCCCCTGGCCACGCGTGCGTCCATCGGCCGCGGTGTCGCCGCGGTGCTCGGCGTGCTGGCGGTGCTGGCCGGTCTGCTCGGCGCGTTGCCGAGCGACGACGAGGGCGGCGTGCCGACGGCACTGCTCCTCGCCGTCGTGGGTGTCATCGCGGTGAGCGCGGTGCTCGCCGCGCGGGGCCGCTGGCAGGAGCGACTCGGCCCGACGGGGCAGCGGGCCGTGCTCGCCGGGCTGTCGCTCGTCCCCGTCCTCGGGATCGCCGCCGCCTACCTCACGGACCTGCCGACCGACCCGGACGCGCTGCTCTTCCTCGCACCCATCAGCCTGATCGCGGCGCTCACGCTGCCGCCGGTCGCGTACCGCGTCAGCGCGGCAGTGGTGCTTGCCACGCTGACGGCGGTCGCGGCTGCCCGGGGTGGTCTCGTCGAGGTCAGCCTGGCGATGATCGCCGTGGCCGCCACGGCCGCGCTCGCGGACCGCGTGGTGGCCGTCCTGGCCAGGACGATCCGCGCACAGCAGCAGCGTGAGGCAGAGGCGGAGGACGTCAGTCGCGCGCTGCGGGCGGTCGTCGACGCGGCTCGCACCGCCACGACGAGCGACCCGCAGCAGGTGCTCGACGCGGTCGCCGCGGCGACGGGCAACCTCCGCAGCGACACCGCCGGCGTCTACCTCCTGCACGACGACGGCAAGCTCCGCTACGGCGCGACGCACCGGATCCCCGAGCACCTCCGCGACGAGGTGTTCCCGCCCACGGACGGCATGGCCGGGCAGGCCCTCAGCAGCGACCGCACGGTCGCGACCAACGACTACGCCGCCGACGCCCGCGGGATGGCGCCCTACAAGCAGACGGGCCTGCGTGCCGCCGTGGCCACGCCCGTCCGCGTGGACGGCGCGCCGGTGGGCGTGCTCGTCGTCGGGCGGTACGGACCCGGCGGCTACTCCGAGGCGGAGGTTGCGGCGCTCGAGCTCCTGGCGGAGCACGCGGGCCACGCCCTGGCGCTCTCGCGCGCGATCGACGAGGACCGCCAGCTGCTGCGCCGGCTCCAGTCACTGCGGGCACTGCAGGAGGACTTCGTCGCGACCGTCAGCCACGAGCTGCGCACACCGCTGACCATCATCGACGGTCTCGCGGAGACACTGGAGCAGCGCCGGGACCACCTGGACGACGGGCAGACGACGGCCCTGGTGTCGCGGCTGCGCGCGAACACCACGACGCTCACCACGATCGTCACGTCGATCCTCGACGCGGCGCGCCTCGACCGTGGGCTCGTCGAGGTGGACGCGCGCGCCGTCGACCTGTGGGACCTCGTCCACAGCTGCGTCGGACGGCTCGCCCCGGTCCTGGAACGACACCGTGTCGTGCTCGACCTGGACGACGTCGTGGTCCTCGGCGACGAGGCGCTGCTGGCGCGCGTCATCGACAACCTGCTGACCAACGCCGAGCGGCACACGCCTCCGGGGACGACGGTCACGATCGAGGCGCGGCAGGTCGGCGACGAGTGCACCGTCGTGGTGCGCGACGACGGCCCCGGCATCCCACCGGACGACCTGCACCGCATCACCGAGCGGTTCACGCGCGGTGGCGACCTGAACAGCCGCGCCAAGCACGGCCTCGGGCTCGGCCTGGCCCTGGCCGACCAGATCCTGCGGTTGCACGGGGCGCGACTGCTGGTGACGTCGCCGCCCGGGACCGGTGCGCAGTTCCAGTTCCGCCTGCGCACGGTCGACCAGGTCACACCACCAGGTTGACCAGCCGGTCCGGGACGTGGATCGCCTTGCGCACGGGCGCGCCGTCGAGCTGGTCCGCCACGGCCGCGGTCGCCGCGTCCACGGCGGTCGCCTCGTCGGCACCGGCGGCGATCGTCATGCGACCCCGCACCTTGCCGTTGACCTGGACGACCATCTCGACCTCGTCGACCACGAGCAGCTCGGGCTCGGCGACCGGCCACGACTGGTCGTGCACGGAGCCGTCGTTGCCGAGACGCTGCCACAGCTCCTCGGTGATGAACGGGCAGATCGGGGCCAGCAGCAGCAGGATCGAGGTCAGTGCCTCCTCGACCGGCGCACCGGCGACGCCGCCACGCTGGGCGGCCATCAGCTCGTTGGTGAGCCCCATCAGCCGCGCGATCGCGACGTTGTACTTGCGGTCCTCGTAGTGGTCGCCGACCTCGTCGATGACCTGGTGCACCGCCCGGCGCAGCTCGAGCACGGCGTCGCCGTCACCGGCGTCGTCCGCGTCGTCCGCGAGGTGCTCGAGCGTCAGCCGCCAGAGCCGCGACAACCACTTGTGCATGCCGTCGGGCGAGACGTCCGCCCAGTCGATGTCGTCCTCGGGGGGCGAGGCGAACAGCATCGTCCCGCGCAGCGTGTCGGCGCCGTACTGCTCGTACACCTCGCCGGGCCGCACGAGGTTGCCCAGCGACTTGCTCATCGCCCGGCCGTCCATGATGACCTGCCCCT
>CAYMGL010000066.1:3185-11379 GCA_964389945.1 uncultured Actinomycetota bacterium | reverse complement strand
GGGGCTGCCGGCCCGCATCTGCTGGCTCGGCCAGGGCGAGCGCGACCGCGCCGGCGCGGCCTTCAACCAGCTGGTCGCCGACGGCGAGGTCAGCGCCCCCATCGTCATCGGGCGCGACCACCTCGACACCGGCTCCGTCGCCTCGCCCTACCGCGAGACCGAGGGGATGCTCGACGGGTCCGACGCGATCGCCGACTGGCCCCTGCTCAACGCGATGGTGAACGTCGCCAGCGGCGCCAGCTGGGTCTCGATCCACCACGGCGGTGGTGTCGGGATCGGCCGCTCCATCCACGCCGGACAGGTCTCGGTCGCCGACGGCACCGAGCTCGCGGCGCAGAAGCTCCAGCGCGTGCTGACCAACGACCCGGGGATGGGCGTGATCCGCCACGTCGACGCCGGCTACGAGGAGGCGGAGGCGACGGCCGCGGCGCACGACGTCCGCATCCCGATGCGGGAGGGCTGATGGCCAGCCTCCTCGTCACCGACATCGGCGAGCTCGTCACCAACGACGACGAGCTCGGCGAGGGGCTGCTCGGCCTTCGCCGCGACGCCGCCGTCGCCGTCGAGGACGGCGAGGTGGTCTGGGTGGGGTCCGCCACCGACCCGCCGGCGTGCGACGAGGTGCTCGACGTCGCCGGCCGGGCGGTGCTGCCGGGCTTCGTCGACAGTCACGCGCACCTCGTGTTCGCCGGCGACCGCAGCGTCGAGTTCGCGGCCCGGATGGCCGGTGAGCACTACGCCGCGGGGGGCATCCGGACCACGGTCGCCGCGACCCGTGCTGCGTCAGCGGACCAGCTGCACCGCAACGCCACCCGACTGGCAGACGAGCTGCGGCGCCAGGGCGTCACGACCTTCGAGGTGAAGTCCGGCTACGGCCTCGACGTCGACAGCGAGCGCCGGTCGGTCGAGGTGGCGAGCAGGCTGACCGACGAGGTCACCTTCCTCGGTGCGCACGTCGTGCCCGGGGAGTTCGGCGACGACGTCGCGGCCTACGTCGAGCTGGTCACCGGCGAGATGCTCGCGGCCTGCGCCCCCCACAGTCGCTGGATCGACGTCTTCGTCGAGGACGGTGCGTTCGGCGCGGACGCGGCGCGGGCCGTGCTGACCGCCGGTCGCCGCCAGGGGCTCGACCTCCGGGTGCACGCCAACCAGCTCGGTCACGGACCGGGCGTGCAGCTCGCGTGCGAGCTCGGCGCGGCCAGCGCCGACCACTGCACCCACCTCACCGACGCAGACGTCACCGCACTGGCCGACAGCGGCACGGTCGCGACGCTGCTGCCGGGCGCGGAGTTCTCGACCCGGTCGCCCTACCCCGACGCCCGACGCCTGCTCCGGGCCGGCGCGACGGTGGCCCTCGCGACGGACTGCAACCCGGGCACGTCGTTCACCACCTCGATGCCGCTGATGGTCGCCCTGGGCGTCCGCGAGTGCGGCCTCACGCCGGCCGAGGCGGTCCACGCGGCCACGGCGGGCGGGGCCGCTGCACTACGGCGCGACGACGTCGGCCACCTCCGCCCGGGTGCCCGCGCGGACCTGGTCGTGTTGGATGCACCCTCCCACGTGCACCTCGCCTACCGCCCCGGCGTCCCGCTCGTGCAGACCGTCGTCCTCGCTGGAGTCCCGCAGTGACCTTCGACCGCCCGCCCGCCGCCGACGACGCACTGTGGCCCCGTGCCAGTGCCTGGCTGGCCGGTGAGGACGACGTGCAGCCTGCGGCCGGTGCGCAGCGGCTGCGCGTGGTCGGCGTGCCGACCTCGGTGGGCTCGATCAGCCACAGCGAGGCCTGGCGGACGCCCGCAGCGGTGCGTGAGGCGCTCCGGCGCCTGTCGACGTGGGACCCGGTGACCGGCACCGACGTGCGCGAGCACGTCGCGGTCGAGGACCTCGGCGACTGGGACCTGGCGGAGCTCGACCTGATGACGGCCATGGCGCGGGTGCGCGACCTCGCCAGCGGCCTCGACGTGGCCGCGGCGACCCATGTCTTCCTCGGCGGCGACAACGCGATCACGCGCCCGCTGACGAGCGGGCTGCACGGCCCGGACCTCGACACGGTGGGCGTCATCACGCTCGACGCCCACCACGACGTCCGCCACCTCGACGCGGGACCCACGAACGGGTCGCCGATCAGGGGCCTGGTCGAGGACGGCGTGTCCGGCCACCACGTGTTCCAGCTCGGGATCGGGCGCTTCACGAACTCGGGTCCGTACGCGCGCTGGGCGGCGGAGCACGACATCCGCACGATCACGGCCGAGGAGATCCACCAGCACGGGATCACGTGGGCGGTCCGGCAGGTGCTCGGCCACCTGCCGCACGTCCGGACCATCCACGTCGACCTCGACGTCGACGTGCTCGACCAGGCCCACGCCCCGGCCTGCCCCGGCGCGCGCCCCGGCGGCCTGCTCCCGCACCACCTGTTCACGGCCGCGGCGCTGCTCGCCGCCGAGCCGCGCGTGCGCTCGTTCGACCTCGTCGAGGTGGACGCGAGCCGCGACCCCGACGGCCGCACGGTCATGGCGACGGCGATGACGCTGCTCCACATTGCTGCCGGAGTCGCGCAGCGCTGACGAGGACCGACCATGGCCGGGGACGCCGAGCACGACGGTCACGGCCACGACGACGGCCACGGCGGCCACGGGGCGCACGGCCACAGCCACACCACGTTCGACGCGGAGCTGGCCAGCCACGGCGCCGCCGTCCGCGCCATCTGGGTCTCGGTCGCCGGTCTCGGCCTGACCGCGGTCTTCCAGTTGGCGATCGTCGCGATCACGGACTCGGCCGGCCTCTTCGCAGACGCCCTGCACAACGTCGGTGACGTCGCGGGCACCGCCGCCCTGTGGCTGGGCTTCCGCCTCTCACGCCGACCCGCGTCGGACCAGTTCACCTACGGCTGGCGCCGGGCCGAGGACCTCGCCGGCCTGTTCATCCTCCTCGCCATCGCCGTGTCGGCCATCCTCGCCGGCTGGGACTCGCTGGACGCGCTGCTCGACGAGGGCCACCGGGTCCGCAACCTGGGGGCGGCCTTCGGCGCTGCCGTCATCGGTGCGATCGGCAACGAGGCCGTCGCGGTCTACAAGATCCGGGTCGGTCGACGCATCGACTCCGCCCCGCTCGTCGCCGACGGACAGCACGCACGCGTCGACGGGCTGGTGTCGCTCGGAGCGGCCCTGGGGGTCGCCGGCGTGTGGCTGGGCTTCCCGCTCGCCGACCCGCTCGCCGGCCTCGCCATCACCGCGACGATCGTCTGGATCCTCGTCCGGACCGGCCGCGAGGTGCTGGTCCGCAACCTCGACGCGGTCGACCCGGCGATCGTCGAGCAGATCCGCGCGACGACCCGGTCCGTCGACGGCGTGCTGGACGTCCACGCCGTCCGCGCACGACATGCGGGCCGCAGCCTGCTGGCCCAGCTCCACGTCGAGGTCGACGGCGAGCTGTCGCTACGGGCGGCCCACACCATCGGCGAGGAGGTCCGTCACGCGCTCGTCCACGACCTGCCGAACCTCCACGAGGTCGACATCCACGTCGACCCCGACGGGGACGGCGCACACGAGCTGACCGCGCACCACTTCGCCGGGGACGACCACTAGTCGAAGCTGCCGACCAGGCGCAGCATCGAGTGGGTCCGGTAGCGCACGTTGACCTGGACGAGCACCGCCGTCAGCGCCTCGATGGCGCCCGCCGAGTCCATCGTCCCGGCATCGATGCCCCGCAGCCCCGCGATGCCGTCGACGAGGTCGATGACCTCGTCGCGTGCCGCGACGCTGCCCCCGCAGACCAGCACCTCGGCCCCGAGCTCGTGGTCGAGGTCCTGCAGGTGCTTGGCGGGCAGGTGGTGGAACGCCCCGACGACCTCTGCCCCGGGCAGCCGTGCCTGCAGCTCCTCGCAGACCGATCCTCGCGGCATGGTCAGGGGGAGGAAGTTGCCGTCGACCCGCGCCAGCGCGTTGGCCATGCTGATCACGGTCGTGCCGGCGAGACGCTCGGCGAACTGCGCGGCGAGCTGCAGCGCCGGCTCCCACGGCGCGGCCATCACCACGACGTCGGCGTCGCACGCGTCCTCGTTCGCGACGCCGCGCAGTGACAGCTCACGACCCGGCCACGCCCCGAGGACCTCGTCGACCACCGACTGTGCCCGGTCGGCGTCACGCGACCCGATCAGCACGTCGACCCCGGCCGCGGCGAGCCGGACGGCCACGCCACGTCCCGCGGGCCCCGTGCCACCCAACAGCCCGACCGTGCCGCGCTCCGTCATCCTGTCCCCCGCTCGTCGTGGGGGACAGCAAAGTCGTCAGCCGGGGCGTCGTCCACCCGCGGGCGTCAGGACGCCGGCTCCTTTGGCAGCCGCACGTGGAAGGCGGCCCCACCGCCCGGCCGGTCGCCGACCGTGACCGTGCCACCGTGCAGCGCCGTGAACTTGTGGACGAGGCTCAGCCCGATGCCCAGGCCCCGCACCTGGGCCGCCGGCGTGCTCCCCATCGCGAAGGGCTCCAGGACGCGCTCCCGCTCGTGGTCGGGGATCCCCGGTCCTGCGTCCTCGACCTTCAGGAGGAGCTCGTCGCCGGCGTCCTCGACGTGGACCCAGACCCGAACGCCGGGATCGGTGTGCCGCAGGGCGTTGACGACGAGGTTCTCGACGACCCGCTCGATCTTGGCCCGGTCGAGCACGGCGCGCGTCGGCTCGAGGCGCGTCGTGATCGGGTGGCCGTTCTCGGTGATCTGTGCGAGCGTCCGGTTGACCACGTCGGCCATGTCGACCTCCTCCAGCTGCAGGAGGTCGGCGCCCCGGGCCAGCCGATCGATGTCGAGGAGGTCGTCGAGCAGTCCCTCCAGACGGTCGGCGTTGCACACCATGCGGTCGAGGAGCGTGTGCGTCGTGTCCTCGTCGAGCTGTCCCTGGCGCTCGATCAGCAGGTGTGCCATGCCCTTCAGCGACGTCAGCGGTGTACGCAGCTCGTGGGACACGGCCTGGAGGAAGACGTCCTTCATGGCGTTGAGCTCACGCAACTCCTCGGCGGCCTCGTGCTCCTGCTCCATGCCCCGGCGGAGGTCCTCCTCGAGCTGCTTGCGGGCCGTGATGTCCCGCACGAGGCCCTCGGTGGCCACGTGCCGCCCCTGGTCGTCGAAGACGTAGCCGTGCCGCTCCTCGACCCACAGGACCCTCCCGTCGGGTCGCCGGACCTCGGCGACGAACGGTGCCGGGGCCTCGCGAGCCCCGGTCACGCACCGCAGCACCCGCTCGGCGTCCTCACGCGACAGCATCCGCATCACGGTCGCGGGGTCGCGCTGGATGTCCTCGGCGGTCAACCCGACCAGCGGCTCGACGGCCCGACTGATGTAGTCGAACCGGGGCGTGCCGGTGACGTCGAGCCGGTAGATCACGTCCTGCGCGTTGTCGGCGAGCCGCCGGAAACGGGCCTCGCTGTCGCGCAGCGCTGCCATGGCGCGGTCGCGGGCCGTCACGTCCGTCAGCACCACGAGGTGGACGGACGGGACGACGTCGGCGACGACCCGGAACTCGGCCACGCTCACCTCGCCGTCCGGTCGCTGCATGGGCCAGACGCCCTCCGACCGACCGGTGGCCCGCAGTTCCGCCAGGAGCTGCGGGATGTCGTCGCCGCCGACGTCGGCCGGGGCGAGGTCGGTGATCAGCATGCCTCGCAGCTCGTCGACGCCGTACCCCGACAGCTCGGCGGCGGCCGGGTTGGCATCGACCAGGCGGCCGGCGTCGTCGCAGAGCAGGAACCCGTCGTGCGCGCTGGTGAAGAGTCCCTCGAGACGTCGCCGCGATGCGTCGAGCTCCGCCTGGGCCTGGCGCGCCTCGGTGACGTCCACCGCGACGGCGATCGCCCCGACGATCGCCGCGTCGGGGGAGCGCAGCGGCTCGACGCGCGTCTCGAACCAGCGACCCGCGATCTCGCTCTCGTAGGCGCCCGACTCCCCGGCCAGCGCTCGTCGTACGGACTCGCTCGCGGGGTGGTCGACCCCGAGCACCTCGTCCAGGCGACGTCCGGCCCGCTCGTCCGGCTCGAGCGGGATCACCTCGTGACCACGACCGGCGTGTCCCTGGATGACGAGGTCCCTGTCCGCGACCCAGACGATCCCGGGCACCTGTTCGAGCACCGACTGGAGCCGGCTCTCGCGCTCCCGGGCACGCCCCAGCTGGTCGCGGACCTCCAACCACAGCGAGAGGCTCTCGGCCGCCGCGTCGACGAACCGCTGTTCGAAGCCGGGGAGGAAGCCGTACTCGCCGCGGTACCCGACCGTGAGGTGCCCGCGACCCGTCCCCGAGGCCGCGATCGGCGCGGACAACGCCTCGGTGAGGACGGCACAGCCGCCGTCGCTGACGACGACGTCGTCGTCGATCTCGGCGACGACGACGGCGCGGTCGGGGAACTGCATGCCGGCGACGAGTGCCCGTGCCACCTCGCCGAGGACGACGCCGTCGCCGCCCCCCTGCAGGAGCTGCCCGACATCGGCGAGGGCCGTCAGCTCCTTGACCCGCTCCGCGAGGTCGAACTCGGCAGCGCTGCGGTGCAGCGCCTCGCTGAGCAGTGACATGACGGCGGTCCCGAAGTCGTGCAGCTCCGCGTCCGGACCGTCGAGCGCGAGGTCGAGCACCACGATGGCACCGGTCCACACCGAGCCGCAGAGCGGCAGCAGCAGCGAGTTCCGGACGTCACGCAGGTCGCCCGGCACGTCGGCCGGGAGGTCCTGAACGCAGGGCTCTCGCGAGATCCGCGCCTCGCAGTCGGCGTCGTCGATGCCGCCCAGCAGCGACGGCGGGACCTCCTCCCCCACCAGGTCGACCTGCACGCCGCTGCTCGCCTGCACCGTCCAGCGTCCGTCCCCGCGACGACGCAGGACCAGCGCGAGCCGGGCCTCGACGGCAGCACGGACGTGTGCGGCAGCGGCGGTGAGCAGCTCGGGCAGCGGTGGGCGCTCCAGGGTGGCGCGGCCCAGCTCGACCAGTGCCCGGTGGTGTCGCCGGAGCACCGCGACCTCGTGGCGCAACCGGCTGCGCTCGACGACGCCGCCGACCACGCGGACGACCTCGTCGCGGTCCGCGACGTCGTGGACGACGTCGGCCACGCCTGCTCCGAGGGCAGCCCGCACGAGCCCGTTCGACTCGCAGTCGGCCACGAGGACCACCGGGACCTGCGCCAGCGCCTCGACGAACCGGGCGAGCGCCGGCACGCCCTCGACCTCCACGGCGGTGTGGTGGACCAGCACCGCATCGAACGACGAGGCCGTCGTCCGCGCCACGGCCCGCACCATCGAGTCGGCGACCTCCACGACGACAGCACCGTCCGCGGCCAGCACGTCGTGCCAGCCGCGGGGGGGTCGGTCGTCAGAGGTGACGAGGAGGATGCGGGTCGGTTCGTCCACGGGCGTCGGATCAGTCGGTTGTCGACCGGAAGTGTCCCGGAGGCCGGCCCACGTGTTGAGACACAGACGACCCAACTCCGGTGACGCATCTGTGTCATCGGCACGGGACCCGGGACCCTCCTGCCCTACGCTCGGCCCCTGGGGGGAGGTGCCGCGTGCGCATCAAGGTCGTCATCGTCGATGACCACAGCCTCCTCGTGGACGCGCTGGCCGACGCGCTCGGCGAGCGCGACGGCCTCGAGGTCGTCGGCACCGCGGCGACGCTGTCCGAGGCGCTCCCCCTGGTCAGCGGCCACCAGCCCGACGTCGCCCTCCTCGACTACCGGCTCACCGACACCGACGGTGCCACCGCGACGCGCGCGATCCTCGAGGCGTCCTCGGGTTGCCGCGTGCTGATGATGTCGGCAGCCGAGCCGGCAGCCATGCTCGCGGAGGCGATGGACGCCGGCATCGCCGGCTTCGTGCACAAGTCCCGTGATCTCTCCGAACTGGTCGACGCGGTCCTGACCGTGGCCGCCGGGGGGACGGTCTTCAACGCGGAGGACCTCCAGATGGCGCTGGGCAAGCTGTCGCGGCGGCCCCACGGCGGCCCGCTGACGGCGCGTGAGACGGAGATCCTCCAGTTGCTCACGCACGGCTTGACCACGGACCGCATCGCCGACCGCCTCACGCTCAGCCACCACACGGTCCGCAACCACGTCCGCCACGTCCTGTCGAAGCTCGAGGCCCACTCCCAGCTGGAGGCGGTGGCCATCGGCCTCCGCGAGGGACTGGTCAGCCCGCCGGCCCCGACCCCGTGACGTGATCGTCC
>CAYMGL010000066.1:0-3085 GCA_964389945.1 uncultured Actinomycetota bacterium | reverse complement strand
TCACCGTGCCGTGCAGGACCCCGCCCCGGACGGCGACCGTGACTGCCGCACGATCGGCGTCCGCGTGCTTGACCACGTTGCTCAGGGCCTCCACGACGATCCGGTAGGCCGCGGCGACGACGTCGGCGGGCACGGTGGACGGCAGGTCGACGTCGACCTCCACCTCGACGCCGCCCTGGGGCTGGAGACGGCGCACGTAGGTCCGCACGAGCGGGGCGAAGCTCTCGGGCGTGACCTCGGGACCGCTCAGCTCCAGGACCACCCGCCGCAGCGAGCCCATGCCGTCACGCACGAGCCGGTGGACCGTGGCGACGTCCGACCCGCTCGCGTCGCTGCGCAACCGCTGGAGGTGCAGGTCCGCGGCGGTGAACAGCTGGATCGCGTCGTCGTGGAGGTTCCCCGCCAGACGATCGCGCTCCTCCTCCGCGACGGTCATGGCACGCTCGAGGAGCTGGAGGCGCTCCCCCTCGTGGCGAGCGACGCGCTCGACGAGGTCACGACGGGCGAGCGTCAGCACGTCACGGAGCCGCAGCGGGGCGTCCGCGCCCTCGCGCGGGCGGTACCAACCGAGGAACAGCACGAGGGGGACGCCGAACAGACCGGCCAGGACGAGCTTGCGCGCCACACCACCGGCGACAGCACCGGCCAGACCGGGCTCGAGCAGCCGGGTCGCCAGCGTGAACGCCACCCCGTCGACAGCGCACAGGACGGCGAGCGTCACGACCCCCGCCACGGCCGCACTGAACCGGCGCGGCAGGTCACGACGGAGCCGTTCGCTGACGACGACCGCGAGCAGCACCTCGGCGATCACGACCGGCGTGCCTGCGACGACCACGTGCAGGCCGATGCCGTACGACGTCGCGTCGGCGCCGGCCAACGTCGTGACGACCCCGGACGACAGCGCCCATCCGGTCGTCGCAACCAGCAGCACCTCGAGCGCACCGGCGATCAGCACGACCAGGGCGGCCAACCGGACCAGCACGGCATCGCGCTCGACGACCACGAGCAGCGTCACCGTGAACAGGACACCCGCGACGAGCACGCTGGCCGGTGTGATCGCCAGGTCACCACCCAGCGGAATGGAGTAGGGCGCCACGACGACGCCCGGCACCACCTGGATCATGCCGAGGTAGCCGAGGAGCAGCCCACCACGGACGGGTGGACGCAGGGTCGCGACGGCCAGCGGGATGCCGGCGACGACGGCCACCAGCCCGACGAGGACGATCCAGGACTCCACGACGTCACCACCTCCTTCGCAGGGTGACGTACGGTCAGGACCTGCCACGGTACGCGACGCCTCATCACGGACGGAACCGACATCTCCGGCGCAGGTCAGCCAGCCGGGCCGGGCGAGAGGCTCGCGGCCCGGACGGCCAGCTCCGCTGCCGGCCGGTCGCCCTCGACGTCGAGCCCGTCGAGGGACCGGCGGCACGTCAGCAGCAGCCAGAGGTCGAGGGCGGTGCCCCGGACGACCGCGTCCACGTCGTCGGCGCCCTCCTCGAACCGCACCGCCTCCGGCGACAGCGACAGCGTCCACGCGTCCTCGGTGTCCGTGGTCACGACGGCCACGCGTTCCCCGTCGCCCCGGACGTCCGCGCCGTCGAGCCGCTGCGCGAGGTAGACGTCGAGCGTCTCGAGCACCCCGGCCGCAGCGACGGCCGGGGACACGACCGGCGATCGCCGGGCCGCGTCCTCGGCGTCCCACCGGTGCAGCGCGGTCTCGAGCACCATGCGGCGACGCCAGAACCCGAGGGTGCGGTCCGTCCTGCTGATGGTCCACACGGCGTCCTGCGGGTCACCGTCGGCCAGCGCCGCCACCAGTGGCTCGGCCCCGGCCACCACCCAGGCGGCCATGTCGTCCCCGGCGGGCGGCTCGGCGTACGGCGTGCTCGGCCGGCTGCTCACGCGCTGCTCGACGATCCCGGTCACCCAGCGGTGGATCTGCCCGACGTGCGCCGCCAGCCGCGTCACGGTCCAGCCGTCGTAGCAGCCGACCTCGGCACCGGGGGACGCGGCGACGACCTCGGCGATGGCGGCCGCGTCCGCCGTGATCCGGCCCACGTCGTCGGCGTCCGGACCCGGCTCGCGCATCGCCACTCCCCGCTCGTTGGCCCGGACCCTAGCCAGCCTCGGGACGGAGGGCCCGGGACCAGCAGGGCGCACGGCCCTGCCCCCGCCGAGGGGTGGGAGGAACCCTGCGGACGACTGCACAGCGGAGGCACGGTGGGCTGGACAACGGTTGACGGCAATCAGGCGGCCGCGGACGTCGCGTACCGCTGCTCGGAGGCGGTCGGGCTCTACCCGATCACGCCCGCGTCGCCGATGGGCGAGCTCGCCGACCTGTGGGCGGCGGGCGACCGGCCCAACCTCTGGGGTGACGTCCCGACGATCGTCGAGATGCAGAGCGAAGCCGGTGCCGCCGGGACGCTGCACGGCATGGTCCAGGGTGGCGCCCTCGGGACGACGTTCACCGCGTCACAGGGCCTGCTGCTGATGCTGCCCAACATGTACAAGATCGCCGGTGAGCTGACGCCCACCGTCATCCACGTGGCGGCCCGGTCGATCGCGACCCACGCGCTGTCCATCTTCGGCGACCACAGCGACGTCATGTCGGCGCGTGGCACCGGCTTCGCGATGCTCGCGAGTGCCTCACCGCAGGAGGCGCAGGACCTCGCGGCCGTGGCCCACGCGGCCACCGTCCGGACCCGGGTGCCGTTCCTGCACTTCTTCGACGGCTTCCGGACGTCGCACGAGATCAACCGGATCGAGGACCTGGCCGACGAGGACCTGCGGGCCCTCTTCGACGCGGCCGACCTGACGGCCCACCGCGAGCGCGGCCTGTCCCCCGACCGCCCGGTCCTGCGCGGCAGCGCGCAGAACCCGGACGTGTTCTTCCAGGCCCGCGAGGCCGCGAACCGGTTCCACGACGCCGTCCCCGACACCGTCCAGCGCGTCATGGACGAGCTCCGTGACCGCACCGGTCGGGCGTACGAGCTGGCGACCTATCACGGCGCCCCCGACGCCGAGCGAGTCGTGGTGCTGATGGGCTCGGGGGTCGGCGCGGCCCGCGAGGCCGTCGACGCGA
>CAYMGL010000065.1:0-11596 GCA_964389945.1 uncultured Actinomycetota bacterium | reverse complement strand
CGCGCAACTTCGACATCCGCAAGAACGTGCTGAAGTACGACGACGTGCTCAACGAACAGCGCAAGGTCGTCTACAGCCAGCGCCAGCGCATCATCGACGGTGACCTCGACGAGATCGACGAGCTCGCGCAGAAGTACGTCGAGGACGCCATCACGTCCGTGGTGACGTCCTACGCCCCACCCGGCGTCTTCCCGGAGGAGTGGGACCTCGGCCAGCTCGAGAACGAGGTCAAGCGGATCTACGACTGCCAGTACGACTTCGCGGCGATGGACCTCGAGACCATCGACACCGAGTCGCTGATCGACGAGCTGCTGCAGGACGTCGACCGTGCCTACGTCGAGCGCGAGGAGGAGGTCGGCGGTGACGAGGTGATGCGCGAGATCGAACGCCGCGTGATCCTCTCGGTCGTCGACCGCCGTTGGCGCGAGCACCTCTACGAGATGGACGCCCTGCGCTCCGGCATCGGGCTGCGGTCGGTCGGGCAGCGTGACCCCCTGGTCGAGTACCAGCGGGAGGCCTACGACTCCTTCGTCGCGATGATGAACACGGTCAAGGAGGAGGCGGTCACCTACTTCTTCCGGCTCCCGGTCAACCGTGAGCAGCAGGCCGAGCAGCAGGAGGAGGGCGACCAGGAGGTCGACGAGGTCGCCAAGGCCGCGCGTCGCGCCCTGCCGGAGAACGACCCGAACAAGGTCACCGGTGTCGGTGCCGCGCCCGCGAAGGTCGACTTCAAGGGCGACGCCTCCCAGGCTGCCGCGGACGACGAGGACGGGGACGACGAGGCAGCCGGCGACGGTGCGGCCGAGGCGTCGTTCATCGCCGACGCCATGGTCGAGTCGCCCGACACGCCGGACGAGTCACGACTCCAGTACTCGTCGCCGGAGTCCGGCGGTGCAGCAGGCGACACCTCCTCGGACCCGTACGCCGACCAGGACGTGGGCCGCAACGACCCCTGCCCGTGCGGCTCCGGCAAGAAGTACAAGAAGTGCCACGGGGGCTGACCCCGTCCGGCCCCTGCTGCAGCGGCTCTGCGCGCGGACGCTCGGGCGCTCGTCACTCGACCGCGTAGGGGCCCCGGTCCTCGCGGAGGACCGGAGTGGCCAGCGCAGGCAGGCCGTCGTCGGGGCGGGCCAGCTCACTGACGCGCCAGCCAGCGTCGGTCGGGTGCAGCACGGCGACGACCGGGACGGTGCGGACGCCGTCGTCGACGAGCGCGAGTGCCTCGAAGTGCTCGCCCAGGCGGCGCACCTGGACGCGACGGACGGTGAGTCGGGTGCCGGGTGACCAGCCGCCGCGCCGGTGCCGTGCGCGCGCTCGCAGCACCGATGCCATGACCCGGTGCTCGGCCGTGGGCGTGAGCAGCCGACGCAGCTGTCGCACCTCGACGCGGCTGGCCTGCGCGTCGACGTACCAGCGGCCGAGGAAGCCGGCGAGGCGCTCCGCCGCGGCCGTCTGCTCGTCGGGGGTGAGGCGCGAGGGCCGGCGTCGACGTGGCCGCGCAGGTGGCCGGGCGGGACCCGGTCGGCTCGGGCCGGGCCTGGTGGTGTGGCGCAGGGTCCGGACGGCGGCGGTCATGATGTCTCCTCGGTCGTGGGGTCGGGGGTGGTGGTCGGGGTCATGCGGGGCACCGGCAGGACGGTCGGACCGCCGGGGTCGTCGCGGAGCCAGACGGTGTGCAGCGCCGCCGCACGCCGTCCTGGTGGCGTCCCGCGCAACGACACGGCGAGGTGGTGGCCGGCGACGAGGGCGACGGCGGTGACCTCCTCGACCGTCCAGCCAGCCGCCTCCAGGGCGGCGACCACGGTCGCGTCCACGTCGGTGACCGCCTGGTGGGGGAGCGGCTCCAGCGGCACCGGGTCCACCGGCACCGGCCAACCGTCGCCGAGCAGGGCGGGCGGCGTCAGGCGCACCGGGACGGCGACGGCGCGGGCCACGGGTTCGCCCCAGCGGTCGTCGTGACGGTCGATGACCAGCGCGGTGACGGTCACGATCACGATGTCCGGGCCGCTCGGCGAGACCGCGGTGACCCGGGCGTCCAGCGGCCAGCTGTGCGGTGACGGGCCGGACTGCGAGAGACCGGCCGTGCCCAGCGCCGTCCGCGCGACGCCGAGGACGGCCAGCTCGAGGCGCGGTCCCAGCGCTGCGGCGGTCGACGCCGGCGCCTCGGGGGCTGCGGCGGGCGACGTGGGGGCGTCGACGACCGGTTCGGGTGTCGCGCCCACGGGCGCGGCGGTGGCGTCCGACGTCGCGGGCGCGCGCAGGGCCACACCCAGGACGGCCAGTCCGGCCGCGGCCGCCCAGGGGAGGGTCGCCAGCAGCCACCGTCGCCATCTGGGGCGCGCCGTCGCGGCCGCTGGGCCCGTCATCGTCACGTGGTTCCTCCTCGATGCTCAAAGTACAATCTCATGCATTTTCATGCCAACCGATGCCACACCCAGCTGTGGACGAGCGGGACGGGCGTCTCGGTAGCCTCGGCGCCGGCGACGGAGGTGCCGTGACGGCAAGCAGCGAGACGTCGGTGGACGGCGAGCCCGTCGAGGTCGTCGACGGGGTCCAGGAGGACGGCTCGATCCTCCGCACGGAGTTGACCGAGGACGAACGCCGCCGCCTGTTCGAGGCACAGGTCATGCCCCTCACCGACCGCCTGTACGGCGCGGCCATGCGCTACACCCGCGATCCGGTCGATGCGCAGGACCTGCTGCAGGAGGCGATGGTCAAGGCGTACCGGTCGTTCCACCAGTACCAGCAGGGAACCAACCTCAAGGCGTGGCTCTACCGGGTCCTGCACACCACCTACCTGTCGATGTACCGCAAGCAGCAGCGGCGGCCGCAGGAGAACCTCACCGACGACTGGGGTGACCACACCCTGTTCGACGCGGTGGTCGACAGCGGCTCGGTCGAGGAGGACGTGCTCGCGTCGTTCACCGACCAGGCGGTCAAGGACGCACTGGCCGACCTCCCCGAGCAGTTCCGGATGGCGGTCTACCTCGCCGACATCGAGGGCTTCGCGTACAAGGAGATCGCCGAGATCATGGAGACGCCGGTGGGCACCGTGATGTCGCGCATCCATCGCGGAAGGAAAGGGCTGCAGCAGGCGTTGACCGAGTACGCGCGGCAGCGCGGCATCCTTGGCAAGGGCGAGGACGCATGATGACTCCCAGCGACGAGCACGACCCCGAGGCGCACGACGGCGCCGTGGCCGTCGACTGCGACGAGCTGTTCGACAACCTCGACCTGCTGCTGGACCGCGAGCTCCCGCAGGAGGAGCTCGACCGGCTCGAGACGCACCTCGCGGCGTGCCTGCCGTGCGCCGGGCGCCGCGACTTCGAGTCGCAGCTGCGCGCCGTCGTCCGGGAGCGCTGCGCCGACCACGCCCCGGCCGACCTCGTCGCCCGGATCCGGGACCGGCTGGAGCTGCCCGCCCGCTGACGCCGCCCCGCCGCTGACGTCGTCTCCCGTCACGGTGGCACGGCTGGCGTGCTCGGGCTCGTTAGCCTCGCGACCGACGACAGGAGGCGCCCGTGCGCACTCGCACCGTGCTCGTGACCGGCGGCGCCGGCTTCATCGGTTCGACGCTCGTCGACCGTCTGCTCGCCGAGGGCCGTCGTGTCGTCGCCGTGGACGACCTGTCCACCGGTGCGTTGGGCAACCTCGACGAGGCCCGCGCTCACGGCGACGGGCGGTTCGAGTTCCAGCGTGCCGACGTGGTCCGCGGAGGGCTCGACGCGGTGGTCGAGCGGCACCGTCCCGAGGTCGTGGTCCACCTCGCGGCGCGATCCGACGGTCGCGCCAGCGTGGAGGACCCGGTCGGTGACGCGATGGTGAACGTCGTCGGCACCATCAACGTCCTCGAGGCATGCCGTCGCCACGGCGTCGGCAAGGTCGTCTACGCCATGTCGGGCGGGGGCGTCGCGACCGACGAGGACGAGTGGCGGTTGCCGCTGGACGAGGACGCCGACCTGCTCGCGCTGACCCCGCACGAGGCCGGCCAGCACGCGGCCGAGGGCTACCTGCGCGCCTACGAGCAGATGTACGGCCTGCGGTGGACGTCGCTGGTCATGACCGACGTCTACGGCCCGCGGCAGGGTCGGTCGGGCGAGGGCGGCGTCGTGTCGCGCTTCGCCGGCGCGATGCTGGAGGGACGGCCGGTCACGATCCACGGCGACGGGACGGCCACGCGGGACCTCGTGTACGTCGACGACGTCGTCCACGCCCTCGCCCTCGCGATGGAGCGCGGTGACGGCGAACGGTTCATGATCGGGACCGGACAGCGGACGCGGGTCGACCGGCTGTTCACGGCCCTGGCGGCCGCGACCGACTACCGCCGGGAGCCGGTGCAGGCCGACCGGCGTCCGGGCGATGCCGCCCACGTGGCGGTGGACCCGGCGTTCGCCGCCGAAGCGCTGGGCTGGAAGCCGTGGACGACGCTCGAGGAGGGCCTCGCGTCCACGCTGCGCTGGGCGGCGTCCGACTGAGGTCGGCCGGGGTGTCGAGTGACTCGGTCCTCACCCGGGGCACTCGGAGGATCACGTTCGGCTAGGGTCCCGCCGTGTTCGAGGAGGTGACGTGGCGTACGCGGATGATGTGGGGGAGCGCCTGCGCTCCGTCCGTACCCGGTTGCGGCTGTCCCTGCAGGACGTCGAGCGGAGCTCCGAGGGCCGGTGGAAGGCCGCGGTCGTCGGCTCGTACGAGCGCGGCGACCGCAACATCTCCGCCTCACGGCTGTGCGAGCTCGCCGACTTCTACGGGGTGCCGGCGTCCGAGATCCTCCCGGACGACGCCCCGACGACGCACCGCGAGCGTCGTGACGGCGCGCTCGTGCTGGACCTCGAGCGCCTGTCCGAGGTGGGCGACCAGTTCCCCGGCGTCCGCCGGTACGTCGAGTCGATCCAGGTCCAGCGCGGGGACTACAACCGCACGATGCTCTCGGTCCGTGCCGAGGACATCCGCTCCCTCGCGGTCATCGAGGACCTGCCGCCCGACGCACTCATCGAGTCGCTGCGCCGCACCAGGGTGATCGTCGAGGACGAGGCCTGACCACCGGTGGGTAGCCTCCCCGGCATGGCAAAGGGCAGACGTTCGCAGGCACGCCGCCGCTCCCCGCAGGAGGAGCAGGCGGCGAAGTTGTCGCGTTCGCTCGAGAAGGTCCTCGAACGGATCCCCGAGACCCAGGCCGCCGTCCTGCGGTGGCGGATGGGCCTGGAGGACGGCCAGCCGCACTCGACCGCCGACACGGCACGCCAGCTCGGGCTGAGCCTCGCCGAGACGCGTGACATCGAGGCCCGTGCCTTCGAACACATCCGCGAGGCGATCCCGGTGGAGCACCTCCAGCGGTACCTCCAGCAGTGACGTCGATCGCGGAGTTCGTCGGGGGTGCCGGGCTGACCGACGTCGACATCGACCAGCTCGAGGCGATCACGGCCGACTGGCAGGTGCTGGCCGACCTGTCGTTCGCCGACCTCGTCCTGTTCGTCCACGACCACGAGCTCGACGACGTGGTCGCCGTGGCGCAGATGCGGCCGTACACGGCCCAGACGATCTACCACGAGGACCTCGTCGGGGAGCGGTGGACGCTGGACGAGCGGCCCGGCGTGACCCGTGCCTTCACCGAGGGGCGGATCGTCCGCGACGGCGACCCCGACTGGTCCAGCGGTGTGCCGGTGCGTGAGGAGGCCATCCCGATCCCGTTCGACGGTCGCGTCATCGGCGTCGTCACCCGGGAGGCGAACCTGTCGATGGTGCGGGCCCCGTCACAGCTCGAGCTGACGTACCTCCAGACCGCGAACGAGCTGTCGGCGATGCTGGCCGACGGCGTGTGGCCCTACCCGGGCGAGGAGCCCGCACGGGAGGTCACGCCCCGAGTCGGCGACGGACTCCTGCGGGTCGACCCGGCCGGCGTCGTCCAGTACGCCTCGCCGAACGCCATCTCGGCCTACCGGCGCCTCGGCGTCGTCGGGTACGTGGTGGGACGCAACCTCGCCGAGTTCGACCTCGACGCCGAGGCGCTCACCGAGGCGCTGGCGGACGGCGAGCCGCTGGAGTCCGAGGTCGAGGCGCGCGGTGCGGTGGTGCTGCGTCGCCTCCTGCCGTTGATGCGTGACCACGAGGTCCTCGGCGGGCTGCTGCTCGTGCGGGAGATCACCGAGCTGCGCAAGCACGAGCGGCTGCTGATGTACAAGGACGCGACGATCCGCGAGATCCACCACCGCGTCAAGAACAACCTCCAGACCGTCGCCTCGCTGCTGCGGCTGCAGTCGCGGCGGCTGGTCTCCGACGAGGCGCGGCTCGCCCTCGGCGAGTCGGTCCGGCGCATCTCGTCCATCGCCCTCGTCCACGAGACGCTGAGCCAGGACTCGCGGCAGAAGGTGTCGTTCGACAAGATCGCCGAGCGGCTGATGGACATGCTCGCGCACGGCCTGACCGACCCCGAGCGTCCGGTCGCGATGCACATCCACGGTTCGGCCGGTGAGCTGCCCGCCGAGGTCGCCACCCCGCTGGCGTTGGTCGTGTCCGAGCTGGTCCAGAACGCCGTCGAGCACGCCTTCCCGGACCGTGGCGGCTCGATCGAGGTGACCCTCGACCGCGGCGCCCAGCACCTCACCGTCCTGATCGACGACGACGGGGTCGGGGTGCCGGAGGGCTGGTCGGTCCAGGAGGCCGCGAACCTCGGGCTGCAGATCGCCTCGACACTGGTCGAGTCCGAGCTGAGCGGTGAGCTCAGCGTGGACCGTCGCGACGACGCCGGCACACGCGCCGAGATCCGCCTGCCGCTGCAGGGCTGAGCGACCTCAGTTCGACCGGGGACGCTCGAAGGTCGGGTCGTCGTCGGTCTGGTCGAGGCGCTGCCCGCCGTCGCCGGCGAACGTCGGGTCCTGGACGTCGAGGAACGTCGGCACGAGGGCGAAGGTGAGGCCGACGACCGCGGCGTACACCACGGCGAGCAGCACGACGCCCCGGAAGCGCGACGGGAGTCGCGGCTCGGCGGGTATCGACGGGCCCGGGACCCAGCGCTCGAGCTCGTCGCCCTCACCGGCCGGGGCGCGACCGGCGGGCGTGGTCAGCCACGTCCGGGTCTCGGCCATCGGGCACCTCCGCTGCGGACCCCGAGCCTAACGACGACGGCGGCCACGAGGGCCGCCGAGGTGTCGCGCGGGGTGGCGTCAGGAGGCCTTGCGGCGGGCGCGCTGGCGCTGGCGGCGCAGCGTCCGACGCTGGTCCTCGTTGAGACCGCCCCAGATGCCGGCGTCCTGGTTGGTGGCGAGTGCGAACTCGAGGCACTCCTCCTGCACGACGCAGGAATCGCAGATCTTCTTGGCAGCCTCGGTCTGCTCGACGGCAGGGCCGGTCGTGCCGATGGGGAAGAAGAGTTCGGGGTCCTCGTCACGGCAGGCTGCACGCGTGCGCCAGTCCATGCTGTGGCCTTTCACTGGGAGATGCGTGAGGGAGGGGATGTCACGCTCGAGACCGGTCCCTTGTGAAGGACTTCACGAAGACCGGTCGCTGCGCACCGTAGCCACGGGGGAGGGTGGCGACAAGGGTTTGCTCGCAAGTGCAAGCATACGAGCAGGGTGTCGCGCGGTGAACGCGCGGGAACGGGTACTGACCGGTCACCGGGGCCTGGTGCGGCGGTGTCAGGCGGCCTGGTCGTCCACGTGCACACGGTCCGCCGGGGCCTCGAGGTCGGCGAGGACGCGCAGCGCGTCCGGTCGGTGACGGAACGTGGCGACGCGGACGTGGTCCATCAGGTCGCCGTCGACCATCAGCGGGGCCGGTCGGTCCGCGGTGATGGTGACCCGGTCGAGGTCGTGGACCATCGTGAAGCGCGGGTCGCGGACGTGGCTGCCGTCGCGGAAGGCCCGCAGGATCCCCTGCAGGACGGCCCCCGTGGACAGTGACTCCGCGACCAGCAGGTCCAGCGCACTGTCGGGCCCGGCATCGGGCAGCAGGTGGAAGGGCCGTGGCCCGAGGTAGGTGTACGGGTCGAGGTTCGCGACCGAGGCGAGCATCCGCGGCGACGCGTCGAGCCCGTCGACGTCGGTGACACGGCAGGCGGGATCGCGTCGGTCCGTGCTCGTGGCCCACTCGCGCAGCCCCAGCAGGATGAAGGCCAGTTGCCGGAGCCACCGCTTCATCCCGGGGTGCGCCTCCACGCGGCGCACGATCCCGGCGTCCAGGCCGATCCCGGCCTGGAAGCCGAACAGCCGACCGTTGGCCTCGCCGAGGCCGAGGCGCTGGTCGTGGCCGGCGTGGAGCCGCTCGAGCTGGACCCGGGCGGCCTCGTCAGCGTCCCGCGGGAGGCCGATGGCACGGGCCAGGACGTTGGCGCCACCGCCCGGCAGCAGGCCGAGCGGGACGTCGGTCCCGGCCAGGCCCTGCAGCACCTCGTTGGCCGTGCCGTCGCCGCCGAGGACGAAGACGGCCTCGGTGCCCTCCCGGACGGCATCGCGCGCGAGGTCGGACGCGTGCAGCCGTGCGCGTGTGCCGACGACGGTCAGCTCGACCTCGGCACCGAGGAGTCCGACGAGGGCGTCGCGGACGCCGGCGTTGGTCATCGTGGCGACGGGGTTGAAGATCAGACGGGCGCGCATCGTGGTCCGCGGGGCGTGAGGAGGGCGAACACTACGGCGTCGGCGTCGGGGTTGGCGACGCCGGTTCGGACGGGGTCGGGGTCGCCGTCGGCGTGGGTGAGGGGGTCGACGTGGCCGTCGGCTCGGGGGTCGGGGTCGGCGACGTCGCATCGCTGGGCGAGGCAGCATCGGTCGGGGTCGCCGTCGGTGTCGGCGTCGGGGTCGGCGACGCCTCGGGCGACGGGCTCGGCGATGGGGAGGGGCTCGGCCGTGGGCTGGGACAGGTCTCGGTGGGGGTGCGGGTGTCGGCGAACACCCGGATCTCGGTCTCGGGACACCACGGGGCGGGACGCAGCCCGGTCTCGACGTCGACCTCGAGCTCGATCGTGCGGTGCGCCGGCAGCTCGAACGTCGGACCGGGTCCGGGCCCCAGCAGGGTCGCCATGTGTTCGGCGAAGACCTGTGCCGGTGCACCACCGCCCTGCAGCCGGCGTCCGTCCACCCGCGCGGTCCGACGGGCGTCGTGGTGGCCCATCCAGACCGCGGTGGTGAGCTCCGGCGTGGCGCCCACGAACCACCCGTCGACGTTGTCGGTCGTGGTGCCCGTCTTGCCGATCACGTCGTGGCCCTCGACCTGCGCTGCCCGGCCGGTGCCGCTCTGGACCACCTGGCGGAGCAGTTCGATCGTCTCGAACGCCGCGACCTCGTCGAGCACGAGCCGGCCTGCCGTGGGTGCCTCCCACAGCACCTGGCCGTCGCGGTCCTCGACCCTGGCGACGAGGTGGGGGTCGTGGCGCTGGCCCATCGCGGCGATCGTGGCGTAGACGGTCGCCATCTCCACCACCGTGCAGCAGGTCGAGGTCCCCCCGAGCAGCATCGCCGGCTGGGTGCCGAGCTCGCTCTCGATGCCCAGTTCCTGTGCGGTCGCGGCGACCCGCTCGACGCCGAGTTCCAGCCCGAGCCGGGCGAAGGCACCGTTGTCGGACCAGCGGATCGCGGTGCTCAGGGTCGCGCGCCCGCGACCGGAGCCACGCACCTGCCACGGGCCGCTCTCGGTCCGCAGCGTCCCACCCCGCGCGTCGAGCCGGTCGGCGGCGAGGTACCCGTCGGCCACCGCGGCGGCCAGGGTGATCCCCTTGAACACCGACCCGGGCTGGCGCGTCCCCTGCTGTGCGAGGTCGAACTGCAGATCGTCGTAGGGGATCGACCCGACGCTGGCGAGGACGGCCCCGGTCGTGGTGTCGAGGGTGACGATGGCGCCGTCAGGGTCGTCGGCCCCGTCGAGCCGTGTCGCGAGGGCAGCCCGCGCGCTCGCCTGGGCGGCCGGGTCGATGGTGGTGTGGATCGTCAGACCGCCGCCCGTCAGCTCACGCCACCGCGCGCCCTCGTCCGGCCCGAGCTCGTCCAGCTCGAGCAGGCGTCGCAGGACGTTGTCGACGACGTGGGGCTCTCGGGGGGCTTCCTGCTGGGGCGCATCGCGGACGGTGACGGGCGTGGCGATCGCGACTGCCGCCGCGTCGGCGTCCACCGCGCCGGTCTCGACCATCGCACGCAGGACGGCGTTGCGGCGCGTGCGCGCGGCCGCGGGGTCCACGCGTGGGTCGGTGGTCCCCGGTCGGCGGATCAGCCCGGCCAGCAGCGCCGCCTGCGGGAGCGAGATGTCGGCCACGTCCTTGCGGAAGTACGACCAGCTCGCCGCACCCACACCGTGGGCACCACCGCCGAGGTAGACGGTGTTGAGGTACTCCTCGAGGATCCACTCCTTGTCGTGCTCCTCCTCCAGCTGGATCGCGAGCGCCGCCTCGAGCGCCTTCGTCCCGATCGTGTCCTCGGTGGGCGGCTGGAAGCGCAGCTCGACCACCTGCTGGGTGATCGTCGAGCCGCCCTCGACCACCTCACCGGCGGCGATGTTGCGTCCCGTGGCGCGCAGCAGGGCGCGGCCGTCGACGCCGCCGTGCTCGAAGAACCGCTGGTCCTCGGCGGCGAGCACCGCGTCGACCAGGTGCTGCGGCACGGCGTCCAGCTCGACGCGGTCGCGGTACTCGCGCTGGAGCGTCGTCAGGACGTTGCCGTCGGCGTCCACGACGCGCGAGGGGAGCGCCTCGCGCTGCTCGACGAGCTCGAGCTCCGGCGGCGTGAGCGTGATGATCTCGTCCGCACTGCACGCGCCGGCGACCAGGCCGACCACCAGGACGGCGGCGGCAGCGCGTGCGCGTCGGACCACTGCCACCTCCGGGGCTCGGCGTGACGACGGTACGACACGTCGACGGTGCGTCGGTGAGGACCGGCCGTCAGTCGAGCGCGGCCCGGAGGTCCTCCACGAGGTCGTCGACGTCCTCGATGCCGACCGACAGGCGCAGCAGGTCGGCGGGCACCTCGAGCTTGGTCCCGGCGACCGAGGCGTGTGTCATCACGCCCGGGTGCTCGATCAGGGACTCGACGCCCCCGAGGGACTCCGCGAGGAAGAACAGCTCGGTCCGCTCGGCGACCTTGCGGGCGAGGTCCTCACTGCCCAGCCGGAACGACACCATGCCGCCGTAGGCCCGCATCTGCTGCGTCGCCAGGTCGTGGCCCGGGTCGTCGGGGAGGCCCGGGTAGTGGACCGCGGTGACACGGTCGTGCGCCGCCAGGAACTCCGCGATCCGCTGGGCGTTGTCGCAGTGGCGCTCCATCCGCACGTGCAGCGTCTTGAGCCCGCGCAGGGTGAGGTAGTTGTCGAGCGGGCCACCGACGGCCCCCACGGCGTTCTGCAGCCAGGCGAGCTTCTCGGCCGTCGCCTCGTCGGTGCAGACCGCACCGCCGACGACGTCGGAGTGGCCGCCGATGTACTTGGTCGTCGAGTGCAGGACGATGTCCGCACCGAGCGTGGCGGGCTGGGTGAGGTACGGCGTCGCGAAGGTGTTGTCGGCGACGAGGCGGACGTCGTGCTCGTGCGCCAGCTCGGCGAGCGCGGCGAGGTCGAGGATCTTCAGCATCGGGTTCGAGGGCGTCTCGACCCACAGCAGCTTCGTCGCGGGGGTGATGGCGTC
>CAYMGL010000064.1:0-11662 GCA_964389945.1 uncultured Actinomycetota bacterium | reverse complement strand
ATCGCGAAGGTCGGCCAGGACGGCGGGCTGGTGTCCAGCCTGCTCGTGTGGGGACTCGAGACCGACCGCATCGACGCTGGGGCGACGTCGCGGATCGTGGAGGACCGCGGACCGTTCGACTCCGCACCCTTCCTGGTGACAAACCGCGAGGAGGTGCTGCGGTCGGCCGGCTCGCGCTACACCTACGCCGCGACACCGCTGGCGGCGATGGAGGCCGACGACCGGGGGCTGAAGCGCCTGGCCCTGGTCGGGATGAGCTGCCAGGCGTCCATCAACGGCTCGATCGCCGCCCGTGGCGTGAACAAGTGGAAGCGCCGCATCGAGCTGACCATCGGGCTGCTGTGCTCCAAGACCTTCACCTGGGAGGGCCAGGCCAAGGTCCTGCGCGAGCACGGCATCGACATCGAGGACGTCGTCAAGATCAACATCAAGGGCAAGTACCTCGTCTGGACCCGTGACGGCGGCTACCACGAGGTGCCGCTCAAGCCCTTCCACGAGTTCACCCGTCCCGGCTGCAAGCTGTGCCCGGACTTCGCGGCCCAGCACGCCGACATCTCCACCGGCGGCATCGGTGCCCACGACGACTACACGCTGACGATCGTGCGCACCGCCCGCGGCGAGGAGTGGCTGCAGGGCGTCATCGACGCAGGCCTGGTCGAGACCGCCCCGGTGGACGACGTCGCGGCGAACCTGGTGGAGAAGCTCTCCACGTGGTCGCGCAAGCGGTGGCCGTCGGCCGGCGTCCCCGCCGAGCCGGGGCTGCTGCCCCTGGCGGACTGAGCAGGTGCCCGCGAGCGACGGGCGGGACGTCCGCGTCCGTGCCGCGCTGGCCGTGCTGGCCGGTGAGGACGTGCCGGCGGTCGCCGCGCGCCTCGACCTCGACGCACGTCTGGTCGCGCGCTGGACCGAGCAGTTCACCCGCGCCGGTGCGGCCGCCGTCCGCAACGAGCCGGTGGGCGACGAGGTGCTGGCGCGGGACCGGCTGCTCGCCGCCATCGACCACGAGCTGCGGACCCCCCTCATGAAGGTCCGGACCATCACCGCCCTGCTCCAGCGGGAAGGACTCGACGCGGCGACGACCGCCGACCTGCACCGGCAGCTGCGCGCGGAGTTCCAGCACCTGGACCAGCTGCTGCGCCGGCTCGACGAGACGACGGGCGCCTCCCTCGGCCGGCTGCTGCTCGACCGGCAGCCGGTCACCGCCGCGGAGCTGCTGGACCACCTGGACGTGCCGGTGGACGTGACCGGCGACGGTCGGGTCGACGTGGACGTGACCCGGATGCGGACCGTCGTCGACGACCTCGTGGAGCTCGCCCGGAGCGGGCCCGCCACCGAGGCGGTGCGCGTCCGGGCGTCGGTCGACGGGGCGTGGTGCGAGATCACCGTCCACCGGACCGGTGATCCCTTCGACCCGACCCGCCTGGCGGCCGTGCTGGACCCGTTCGCGGCGCGCGAGGACCACAGCGACGTGACGTTCGGCCTGCACCTCGCGATGGCGCTCACGGTGCTGCACGGCGGACAGCTCGGCGTGCGCCGCGTCGACGACCGTGACGTGCTCTGGGTCCGCGTGCCCGTGCAGCCTCCGCACGGACGGGGGAACGTGGTGCCGCTGGGGCGTTGACTCCGCGACCCCCCTCCAGGACCCCAAGATGACCGATGCCACGACCTACGACTTCGCCTGCGGCGACCTGATGGACGGGTGCGCCGCCACCTTCCACGGGTCGCCGGACGAGGTGCTCAGCCAGGTCACCGTGCACGCCCGCGAGGCGCACGGCGTCGACGCGGTGACGCAGGAGATGGCCACGGCGGTCCAGGACGGTCTCCGGCCCGTCGCCTGACTCGACCGCGCTCCCGCGCGGAGCCACCCACCGTGACGCGGCGGGGCGCATAGCATCACGCCGCGGCCGGAGGGGACCACGTGGGCAGTGAGCACGCGCTGCGAGGCGGGGCGGACGCGGACGACCCCACCGGGACGGCCCGGTTCGGCTGGCTGCTGCTCCTGATCGCTGCCTCCGTCGTGTTCACCATGAGCGCCCCCGCCGCCGCCTGGGGCGAGGTGACGGCACTGGCCCTGCAGGCCGGCGTCCTGCTCCTCGCCGTGCGCGCCGTCGGCGCACCGACGCGGCTGCGCCGGGTCGCGATGGCGGCAGCGGTCGGCAGCGTGCTGATCGGCACCGCCGGGGTGCTGCTCGACCCACCCGGTGACGCCCGCATCGGTGCCGTGACCGTGTCGGTCCTCGGCATCGTCCTGGTCGCGGCGGCGGTGATCGCCATCGTGCAGCACCTGCTCGTGGCGCGACGGCTGACGAGTCGCACGGTGCTCGGCGCCCTGTGCGTCTACATGCTGATCGGTGGCCTGTTCGCCTCGGCGTACGCCTTCGTGGCCGCCGTGACGGGGACACCCTTCTTCGCCGGCGACGAACCGACCACGCTGGCCTCGCTGGAGTACTTCAGCTTCACCACGCTGACGACGCTCGGGTACGGCGACCTGGTGCCCGCAGCCCGCCTCGGACGCGCGCTCGCGATGCTCGAGGCACTCATCGGCCAGATCTACCTCGTGACCGTGGTCGCCCTCCTCGTGGGCAACCTGGCCCTTCCCCGCAGAGCGGACGACGGCGACGACGCCCCGGAGCGACAGGAACCTGCATGACAGAGCGCACCGACGTCCGGCGCGCCCGCGCCGAGCTGGTCGCCACCGTGATCCTGTCGATCGCGACGGTGCTCACCGCCTGGTCGGCCTTCCAGGCGACCAAGTGGGGCGGCGAGATGTCGCTGCAGTTCAGCGCCGCCAACGCGGCCAGGACGTTCTCCGTGGCGGCGTCCAACCAGGCCGCGGCCCAGACCACGATCGACGTCACGCTGTTCGCCGAGTACGCGGCTGCGGTGGCGAACGACGAGGACGAGCTGGCCGACTTCCTCGAGGCGCGGTTCCGTGACGAGTTCCGGCCGGCCTTCGACGCCTGGGTCGCCACGTCGCCCCTCGTCACGCCGGGTGCACCCGCCTCCCCGTTCGACATGCCGGAGTACGAACTGGCCGCCACGGTCGAGGCGGCCGAGCTGGCGACGACGGCGGAGGAGGCCGCGGGTCTGGCACGCGACGCGAACCAGCGCGGCGACAACTACGTCCTGCTGTCCGTCCTCTTCGCCTCGGTGCTGTTCTTCGCCGGCGTGAGCACCAAGGCCGGCTCCCTGCGGATCCAGGTCGCGCTGACCACGCTCGCCGGGCTGCTGCTCGCCACGGCAGGCGTGATCGTCCTGACCTTCCCGATCCTGCTCTGACGGTCCGGCCCCGCCGCCCGGTCAGGCGACGCGGCCGCGCACCACGGCGGTCCCGGCGAGGACGAGCCCCGACACCACCATCCACAGCCCGGTGAACCACGTCAGCGCGACCAGCGAGAGGCCGGGCTGCGACAGCACCGCCAGCCCGGCGACCAACGAGAGCACGGCGACGGCACCGCGGACGATGCGGTGACCGGACTGGACCACAGCCCCGACCAGCCCGACGGCCCCGCCGATGACCCAGTAGGCACCGATCACGGTCCCGACCGTGATGCTGCTCAGGATCGGCGTGAGGAAGACGCTGAGCCCGCCCAGCAGGGCGATGACGCCGACGATCCCGGCCCAGAGCCGCGACCGGTCACCGGCACCACCGATCGCGACGCCCAGCTCCGTGGCGCCGTAGATCGCGATGGCGAGCCCGAGCCAGGCGACGAGCACGATCGTCGTGATCCCCGGCCAGAAGAACACGATCAGCCCCGCGATCGCCATGGCGACCCCGGCGGCGATCGCCGCACTGCGGCTCACGGCCACCGTCTCCTCCGGAACTGCTGCTGTCACTGCACCCTCCCGCATCAGGTGCCCCGATTCTGCACGGATCGGCGCGCCCAGCGACATGACCGTTCGGCCCCCACTGCGCCTTCGGCACAACTAGCGTCCACGCGACGCCGGGGGCTGGAGAGGCGATGAGCGACCGGGAGCGAGCCGCGGGTCGGACCGAGCCTGCGGCGGACGGGGGCGGGACGCGGACGTTGCGGATCGAGATCTCCAGCACGACGATCTGGCAGGTGATCGGCGCCGTCGCCGTCACGCTGCTCGCCGTGCGGATGGCGAGTGCAGCACGCGGGCTGCTCACGCTCGTCGCCCTCGCCTTCTTCTTCAGCCTCGCGCTCGAACCGGCCGTGCGGCGCTTGACGACCCGGTTCGGCTGGCGCCGCGGCGCCGCGGTCGGTGCCATCTACGGCATCGGCATCGCGCTGCTGGTGTTCCTCGTCTTCATCCTCGTCCCGTCGATCGCGCAGCTCGCTGACCGCATCGCCGAGGACGGCGCGGAGTGGATCGCCAACCTCAACGCCTGGTCCAGCGACACCCTCGGCCTCCCACTGGAGCTGCCGGCGTCGGACGACGCCGCGGTCACCGCGGGCGACCGCGTCGACCAGTTCGGGGGCCAGGCGTTCGGCGCACTCGTCGGCATCGCCTCGGCCGGCCTCGGGCTGGTGTTCAGCGTCGCGACGCTCGCGATGTTCACGTTCTACTTCTCCGCCGACGCGCCGAAGGTCCAGCAGGCCGTGCTGCGACTGTTCAGCCCGGCCGCGCAGGAGCGCATCGGCTGGACGTGGGACCAGGCGATCGTGCAGACGGGCGGCTACTTCTACTCGCGCCTGCTGCTGATGGGGGTCAACGGGGTCGGCTTCTTCATCACGATGGCACTGGTCGGCGTGCCCATCGGGCTCGCGGTGTCGCTGGCGGTCGTCGCGGCCTTCGTGTCGGTGTTCATCCCCGCCGTCGGGACGTACATCGGCGTGGCCCTGCCGGCGCTGCTGACGCTCGCGCTGGTCGGGTTCGGCGGCGCCCTGGTCGTCATCGGCTACGCGGTCGTCTACCAGCAGCTGGAGAACTACTGGCTCAGCCCACGGATCAGTGCCGACACGATGGCGCTCAACGGCGGCGTCGCCTTCGGCGCGGCGCTGGCCGGCGGCGCCATCGCGGGCCCCATCGGCGCGTTCGTCGCCCTGCCGGTCGCAGCCCTGTGCTCGGCCCTGCTGTCGAACTACGCACGCAGCTACGACGTCGTCTACCGGTCCTCGCTGGCAGGCCCCGACGACGACCCGGACGCGGCCCCGGCCGCTGGCACGTGAGCCCGCTCGCTCAGTCCCCTGGAGGCGGCGACGCTGCCGGCGGTCGCGACCGCTGCCGCCGCGCGACCAGGGCCAGACCGGCGTTCACGGCCGCGTGCACGCCGGCCGGTGCCCAGATCCCTCCCGTCACGGCCCGCAGACCACCGAGCACGAGGCCGGCGCCGAAGGTCGCAGCGAGCGTCGCGGCCACCCATCCACCCGCACCGGTGTCGCGCTGCCGTGCCTGCTCGAGGCCGACGACGACGTGGCTCACCGCGAAGGCGACGGCGCTGCCCAGGAGCGCGGCGACGGTGCCACCCGCACGGTCGAGCAGGCTCCAGACGACGCCCCGGAACAGGGCCTCCTCGGCCAGGGCCGTCAGCAGCGGGATGCGCAGCCACACGTGCCGCGCGAACGCTGACGGCGGCATCGCCGCGATCCGGTCGTCGGCGACGGCGCGCCCGACCGCGGGCCACACGGCCGCCGCGAGGGCGACGAGCGCGACCAGGGCGACGGCGACCGCGGTCCAGGCCAGGCCTGCGAGCAGCCCCACGCCCGGCCTGCCGGTCAGCACGAGCCAGACGAGTGCGGCCGCGCCGGCCACCGCCATCCCGCTGTTCACCACCGCCGTCCGCCGCCGACGGGGCGCGGTGTGCAGCACGTTGTTGACCGCCGCCGCAGCGACCGCTGCACCAACCGCGAGCACCCAGTCCACGACCGGGGAGTGTGGCGGGCACACCCCCCGTCGCGCCACGTCAGACAGGACAGCGCCGTGAACCGTTCCACCGAGGCCGGACTGCTGGCCGCTGCCACGGCCGTCCCCTTCACGCTGCAGCGCTCGCTCACGTCGCGCAGTCGCCTCGACCAGGCGATCGTGACCGGCCTGACCTTCACCCTGTTCCAGTCCACCGTCTCGACGGTCCAGTCGGCGCTGGACGCCGTGTCGGGCCGCGGGCGGGACGACGACTGGTCGGGGTCCGACGCCGCCGCACCGCTCGTCAACGCGGCCGCCGTCGTCGCCGGCACGGCGGTGCAGCGGGCCCTCCCCCAACGTGCGGCCGAGGGCCTGCCCCGTGCCACCGCCAGGACGTCCGGCTGGCTCGTGGCGGTCAGCGGCACTGCTGGCCTGGTCGCACACGCCGCCGACCGGCTCGCCCGTGGCGACGGACCGCTCGCCGGTCGACGCTCCGCCGTCCTGACCGGCGTCGCCGGCGCGGTGGCCGCGTCACGCGAGCTGCTGCGGCGACGTCTGGCGGCCGCGGACGACCGGGACGACGAGGACGACCTCGGCGAGGACGCGGCCGCCGGGCTGGCGCTCGGCGCCGGGGTCGCTGCCGCGGCTGCGCTGCTCGGTGCCGCCGAGTCGCGCGCCAGCATCGCCGTCGCACGTCGGCTCGCAGCCGTGCTGCCGGGGACGGCGGAACGGTGGCGACCGGTCGGCCATGCCGCGGTCCTCGGCGGGACCGCGGCGAGTGCCCGGCTCGCCGTGCAGCGGGTGTTCGCGGCGATCGAGGGCGCGCAGACCGGCGTGGAGGTCGCACTCGACGTCCCACCCCCGCAGCCGGAGCTGTCCGGGTCGCCCACGAGCCTGGTCCCCTACGAGACGATGTCGCGGATGGGCCGGCGCTTCGTCTGGACGGTGCGCACCCCGGCCGAGATCCGACGCGTCATGCAGGAGGAGCCCCTCGGCCACCCCGTGCGGGTGTACGGCGGGCTCGCGCTCGGCCCGACCGCCACCGAGCGGGTCGAGCGGACGCTCGACGAGCTCGAGCGTGCCGGCGGTCTCGACCGCAGCCGCCTGCTGGTGGCGTCACCGACGGGCACCGGCTACGTCAACTACGCCGCCGTCGGCGCCATGGAGCTGCTCAGCCGCGGTGACTGCGCCACCGTCGCGATGCAGTACGCGGCGCGCCCCTCACCGCTCTCCCTCGACCGGGTCGACGAGGGACGAGCGCAGTTCCGCCTGCTCGTCGACGCCCTCGCCCGGCGCCTCGCGGACCGTGACGACCAGCCCGAGGTCATCGTCTTCGGCGAGAGCCTCGGCGCGTGGACGAGCCAGGACGCGTTCCTCCACGAGGGCACCGACGGCCTGGCAGCCGTCGGGATCGACCGCGCCCTGTGGATCGGCACACCGTTCGAGAGCAAGTGGAAGGACCAGGTGCTCCTCGACGACCGCCCCGACGTCGATCCCGCACGCGTCGGTGTCTTCAACGCACTCGACGAGTGGGAGGCACTGCCCGCGGCCCGACGGGACCAGCTGCGCTACGTCATGGTCACCCACCACGACGACGGCGTCGCTCGCTTCGGCGCGTCCCTGCTCGTCCAGCGGCCCGACTGGCTCGGGCCGGCAGCGGAGCGGCCCGCCGGCGTCCCCGCGGGCGAGCGGTGGATCCCGCTGACCACCTTCGTCCAGACGCTGATCGACATGAAGAACGCAGCACGGGTCGTGCCGGGCGTGTTCGAGGCGATCGGCCACGACTACCGCGCCGACCTGCCCGGCTTCGTCCGGGCCGTCCTCGAGCTCCCCGCCACGGACGAGCAGCTGGACCGCGTCGTGGCGGCACTCGAGGCCGAGGAGGCGATACGGGCCCGCTGGCTGGCCGACCACGCCAGCGTCGGCACCGGCATGGCCAACGACCTCCTCGACCGCGTGCGCGTGCAGGCGCCGGAGGCGTTCGACGCAGCCATGGCGGAGCTCCGCAGCGAGCTCGGCGGCTGGCGCGACGAGTGGGAGGCAGCACGGGCAGCTGCCGACGACGACTGAGCACGACACACGAGGAGTGGTGATGGCCAGGAGCGACGAGGAAGCGACGGTCGAGGCGATCCACGGACGCATCGGCGAGCTCCGACGCGAGCTGACACGCGTGGCGGCCGGTGAGCCCCGCGTGTGGTCACTGGACGGCACGACGTTCCAGTTCGACGTCGTGCGCGAGGCGCCGTTGCTCGTCGGCGGCTACGTCCGCATCACGACCCGTGACGGTCGCGAGCTGCTGGGCCAGGTCACGTCCTCGACACCGGTCGAGCGCGAGGGCCCCCGTCTGACGGTCGACCTCGCCGGCGCCGGCGCTGCGCTCCCCGCCGGTTCGACGGCGACGGTCCGGCTCCCGGTGCGCGCAACGGCGGGCAGCGGGCCGATCCTCGGCCTGCTCGACGAGGACCGGCTGGAACCTGCCCCACGGACCGGCTTCGACGGCGCAGCCATCGTCGAGGCCTCGGCCGACGCTGTGGCAGCCGCGGTCGGCAGCGGCACCGTGGGCCTCGGCATGACGCTGACCGAGCCACGGGCGCCGGTGGCGCTCGACGCCGCCGGCTTCGGCCGGCACACGTTCGTGTGCGGCCAGTCAGGGTCCGGCAAGACCTTCGCGCTCGGGAAGATCCTCGAACAGCTGCTGCTGCGCACCTCGCTGCCGCTGGTCGTGCTCGACCCGAACTCGGACTACGTCACGATCACCAGCCCCCGGGCACAGGACCAGACGGGCCTGGACGACGCGGCCTACGCCGAGCAGACCGAGCGGCTCGCGACCGTCGGCGAGCACGTGCACGTCTTCGGCGGGGAGCACGCACCGCTGGCCGTGCGCTTCGGCCGGCTCCACGTCGACGAGCAGGCGCTCGTGCTCGGCCTCGACCCGGAGGAGGACGCGACGGCCTACGGCGCCCTGGTCCGTGGCGCCGACGCCGTCGGGGACGACGCGACGCTCGCCGAGCTGCTGGACCACCTCAGCGCCGGGGACGACGAGGAACGGGCGCTCGCCCAGCTGACGCGCAACCGCGGTGTGGAGGGCTGGTCGATCTGGGCAGGGCGGGACCGAGCAACGATCGCCGACCAGCTCGCCGACAGCTGGCGGGCGGCCGTGCTGGACCTGGGCTCGCTCCCCTCTGCCGCCGAGCGATCGGTCGTGTCGGCCGCCGTCCTCGGCGCACTGTGGCGTCGTCGGTACCAGCGGGCGCCGCACCTGATCGTGATCGACGAGGCCCACAACGTCTGCCCGGCGGTCCCGACGACGAGCGCGGAGGCAGCGGCAGCGGGCGTCGTCCGCGCCATCGCCGCCGAGGGGCGCAAGTACGGCCTCTACCTGCTGCTGAGCACCCAGGAGCCGCACAAGGTCCACCCGGACGTCCTGAGCCAGTGCGCCAACCTCATCCTGATGCGGACCACGTCCCGGGCGGCCCTCGACCAGCTGCGGTCGGTGTTCTCCGACGTGCCGCCGGGCATGCTCGACCTGGCACCCCACCTGACCCTGGGGCAGGGTGTCGTCGCCGGCCGCATCGCCCCCCACCCGCTGGCTTTCCGGACGGGCGACCGCCTCACCCGTGACGGCGGCCGCGACGTCCCGGCTGACTGGGCCGCGCCGCCTGCCTGAACCTCGGGCGAGCCCCGTCCGGCGGTGTGCTGTGGCATGCTCCGACAGGTTCGACGACGCGAGAAACCGATGGACGACGCCCCTGTCCCCGCACCACCCGCGGCGGTGCCGGACCTCGACTGGGGCCCGGAGCAGGCTGCCGGGCTCGGTCGTGCCGCGGTCGACGTCTGGGCCGAGTACCTCGCCGCGCTGCCAGACCTCCCGATCCACCGCGGGTTCACGTCGGCGGAGGTCGCCGCTGCGCTGGCCTGGGACGTGCCGTCGGCGCCGGACGACCCCGAGCAGATCCTGAGCGACACGCGGGAGCTGCTCCTCGAGTGGTCCATGTACACCGGACACGGCGGGTTCTTCGGGTACGTCTCGGGTTCCGGCACGGTCCCGGGCGCGGCGGCCGACCTGCTCGCCTCGGCCCTGAACAACAACGCTGGTGGGTGGCGCCTCGGACCCGGTGTCGTCGAGCTCGAGCAGCGTCTGCTGCGGTGGTTCTGTGACGGGCTCGGCCTCCCCGGGAGCGCGAGCGGCTACCTGACGTCGGGTGGGTCCGCGGCGAACCACGACGCGCTCGCCGTCGCGCGTGACGTCAAGGCGGGCTGGGACGTCCGTCGCCACGGGGTGGCCGCGGGTCCGGAGCTGACCGCCTACGCCTCGACGTCCGTCCACGACACGATCCAGCGCGGCGCCGACATGCTCGGCCTCGGCTACGAGTCGGTGCGCCCCGTCCCGGTCGACGCGCACGACCGGGTCGACGTCGCCGCGATGGCAGCGGCGATCGAGGCCGACCTCGCCGCCGGCAGGCAGCCCTTCTGCGTGGTCGGCACGGCGGGCACGGTCGGGGTGGGCGCCATCGACGACCTCACCGCGCTGGCGGACCTCGCCGACGCCCACGACCTGTGGTTCCACGTCGACGGTGCGGTGGGTGCCGTCGGTGCACTCGTCGACGACCTGCGTGACCGCTACGCCGGCATCGAGCGGGCGGACTCCGTCACGCTGGACCCGCACAAGTGGCTGTACGTCCCCATCGCCTGTGGGATGCTGCTCGTGCGCGATGCCGAGGACCTGACGCGGTCGTTCCACGTCGACCCGAGCTACACGGTCGAGGACCGCGAGGTCATGGGGTCCGGAACCGACCTCTACGTCCGCTCCCCCTTCTTCAGCAGGCCCGCATCGGTGCTGAAGCTGTGGTGGTCACTGCGCGCCCACGGCTGGGACGCGTACGCCCGGCGGTTGGTCCACGACTGCGAGCTGGCCCGGTACCTCACGCAGCTGGCGGACGCCCACCCGCGGCTGGAGGCGACCAACGACCCCCAGCTGATGATCGGGACGTTCCGGTACGTCCCCGGTCCCGACGGCGCCTGGACCGACGACCAGGTCGACCGCCTGAACGAGCGGCTCATGCAGCGACTGCAGTACTCGGGGCAGGTCTACCCGTCGAACGCCGTGATCGGCGGCCGGTTCGTGCTGCGCGCCTGCATCGTCAACCACCGCACCACGGCCGACCACCTCGAGCGTCTGGTCGCGCTGGCGGCAGCGCTCGGGGACGAGCTCGCGGCCGACGGCCCCGAGGACTGACGACTCGCGGGCTGGGACCGCACCGGGCCACGTCGCCCGCTCAGGCGACGACGGGGACGTCGGGGTCGGTGCCGAGGCGCACCAGCATCTTGCCGATGTTGTCACCGTCGAACAGGCCGAGGAACGCGTCGACGGCGTGGTCGAGGCCGTCGGTGACGGTCTCGCGGACGGTGACGTCGCCGTTGGTCAGCCACGTGCCCATCCGCGCCCCGAACTCGCCAGCGAGGTGCTGGTGGTCGCCGACCAGGAACCCGCGGATGGTGAGCCGGTTGGCGATGACCCGGTACAGGTTTCGTGGACCGGGGCTCGGTGCGGTGCTGTTGTACTGCGAGATCATCCCGCACACCGCGACGCGACCGTGCTGGCGCAGACGCCCGATGGCCGCCTCGAGGTGGTCGCCGCCGACGTTGTCGAAGTAGACGTCGATCCCGTCGGGTGCCGCATCCGCGAGCAGGTCGGCGACGTCACCGTCGCGGTAGTTCAGGGCCGCGTCGAACCCGAGCTCGTCGGTGAGCCAGCGCACCTTCTCGTCGCTGCCGGCGCTGCCGATGACCGTCGCGCCGTGCAGCCGGGCGATCTGACCGGCGGCGCTGCCCACCGCCCCGGCGGCGCCGGAGA
>CAYMGL010000063.1:0-11748 GCA_964389945.1 uncultured Actinomycetota bacterium | reverse complement strand
CGGACCTCGTCGAGCCACTGCACCGGGCTGGCGTGCCCGCGCTCACGGTTGCACCGGGCGCAGGCAGCCACCTCGTTCTCGAGCCAGTTCGGCCCGCCCTTCACCCGCGCGATGACGTGCTCCCGGGTGGGGCGGACGAGCTGGTCGAACCCCCGCGAGCACCACACGCAGCCGTCACCGTCGCGGTCGACGATCACACCGAGCCGCGCGCTCGAGACGTCGCCGCTCCCGCCGGGTGGCCGGCCGTCGCGTGTCGGCAAGCGTTCCTCCTCCGGGCACGTGCCGGGATGGTGCCACCGTGCGGTGGCCCGACGGCGAGCGTGGCATGCTGGCCGCCGGCGAACAGGGGGATCCCATGGCCGACGAGTACGTGGTCGAACGGCGGATGCGGATCGCGGCGCCGGCGGACCGGATCTACGACCGTGTCGTGGACCTGCGGCGATGGCAGTCGTGGTCGCCGTGGGAGGACCTCGACGACGCATTGGAGCGCACCTACGACGGCCCGGAGCGCGGGGTCGGGCAGCGCTACGGCTGGTCGGGCAACCGTCAGGCGGGCAAGGGCTCGATGCAGATCACGGACGCCGTCGAGGGTGAGCGTGTCGCCGCCGACCTCGCGTTCGAGAAGCCGTTCCGCTCGCGCAGCAGCATGGCCTTCACGTTCGCCCCTGACGGTGAGGCGACCGACGTCACCTGGCGTCTCGTCGGGCCGAGGACCGTGATGGTCAGGATCATGGGCCTGTTCAAGTCGATGGACGCGTTGCTCGGCCCGGACTTCGAGAAGGGCCTCGACCGGCTCCGCGCCGTGTCGGAGGCCGGCGACGACTGACGGCGTCAGTCCTCGTGGGCGCGTACGACTGCGGCCATGTCGAGGTCGCCGAGGTCCTCGTCGACGGCGGCGTCGAGCGCAGCCAGGACGCCGCGCAGCGTCGGGAACCCCTCGTCGCCGACCCCGGCCGCTGCCAGGGTCAGCGCCACGTCCTTGCGCAGGCCGACGAGCGGGAAGTGCGGCTCGAGGTCGCCCTCGAGCATCATCGGGCCCTTCACGCCCATGAGCGGCGCCCACAGGGCCCCGCCCTCCATCATCGCGAGGAATGCGCTCGGGTCGACGTCCAGTCGTCTCGCGACGGTGAGCAGCTCGGCCAGGCCACCGTTGAGGACGGCCAGCCATGTGTTGACCACCAGCTTGGTGCGGCTGGCGGCACCGGGCTCGTCGCCCAGTTCGACGACCTTCGCGCTCCAGGCTTCCACCGCCGGACGGGCCGTGGCGCGACCGGCGGGGTCGCCGGCCAGGAGCGTGACGAGCTGGCCGGCGTTGGCCGGACCCTTCGTGCCGAGGACCGGCGCGTCGAGGAACGTGACACCATCCGGTGCGAAGGCGGCCAGGCGGGCCACCTCGTCGCCGACGGTGGCCGACTGCACCCACACCGACGGCAGGTCGGCCCCCGCGAACGCACCGTCCGGGCCCGTCACGGTCGCCGCCGTCGCGTCGGCGTCGAAGAGCATCGTCACGAGCACGTCTGCGCCGTCCGCCGCGAGCGCCGGCGTGGCCGCCACGTCGACCCCGACCTCGTCCGCGAGGGCGTCGGCGCGTGATCTCGTGCGGTTCCAGACCGTGACCGTGTGGCCGGCGGCGACGAGGTTCCTCGTCATCCCGGCCCCCATGATTCCGGTCCCGAGCAGTGCGATGCGCAAGGTCGTCCTCCTGGTGGCCCCGTGAGTGTGCTCGGTAGCACGGCGACCGCGCGGCCGAACGGCCGGCGGGTCCTCCGACGTCCGACTCAGCCATCGAGGCGGGCGGTCGCGGTGCGCAGCGCCTCGGTGGACATCCGGTGCCCGTGCAGGTCGACGAAGGACCGGACTGCGGCAGGATCGACGGTCGACAGCTCGCGCAGGACCCACCCGACGCCGGTCTGTGCGAACCGCGCCGGATCCCGGACGTTGGCTGCACACGTGTCGAGCACCAGCCGCCGCAGACCCGGGAAGACCTCCTCCTCCCTGGCCACGAGGTTGACGAACGCGACGACCGCCGCCCGGCGCCGCCAGAGACCGGGCGCGTCGCGCCAACGAGCCAGCTGCTGCCCGACCGGCGCCCCGTGGCGCTCCACGAGCGGCCCGAGGACCCGCACGCACAGCCAGTCGCACGAGTTCCAGTCGGCCACGTGCCCGTCGTCGAACCAGGCGGCGATCGTCGGCAGGTCCCGTCCGGGGTCCAGCCGCGCAAGCGTCCGGTCCTGCAGCAGCACGTACACGGCGAGTGCGTTCTCGGTGGCCGGCAGCGCGACGGCTGCGGTCAGGTGCGCGACGAAGTCGTGGTCGGTCACCTCCGCGAGGTCGTGGTCGTCGTACCACGTGGCCACCACGTCGCGGACGTCGGCTGTCGGGACGCCGTGGAACGTGGCGGCGCCCTTGAGGTAGCGCTCCCACCAGGCGCGCTTGCCCGGATCGCCCCGCGCCGCCAACCGACGGTCGAGGTCGGCTGCGGCAGCCGCTGGCGCCGAGAAGCGGTCCATGCGCCGGAACCTACCCCTGCACCCGTCTCGGGGTCATCCCCGAGGCCCCTGAGCGAGGTGGGGGGATGTCCCCCATGGGCGCGGGTCGGTCCGAGCGCGAGGATCGGACCACACCCCCTCCGCGAGGAACCCACCGTGAACCCACCCATCCTCTCCGCCCGCGGCGTCAGCAAGACGTACGCCACCGGGACCCAGCACGTGCAGGCCCTGCGCGACGTCGACCTCGACATCGCCACCGGGGAGCTGCTCACCGTGATGGGCCCCTCCGGCAACGGCAAGACGACGCTGCTCAACTGCCTGTCGGGTCTCGACGACATCGACGGCGGCACGGTCCACGTCGCCGGCGAGGACCTCTTCGCGATGTCCGACGCGCGGCGCACCCACCTGCGCGCGACCCGGATGGGCTTCATCTTCCAGTCGTTCAACCTCGTGCCGGTCCTCTCGGCACGGGAGAACGTCGAGCTGCCGCTCGTGGTGACCGGGACGAAGCCCCGCGAGGCAGCCCGCCGCGCCACCGCGATGCTCGAGCGCGTCGGCCTCGGCCAGCGCGGCGGCCACCGACCGATGGAGCTCTCCGGCGGCGAGCAGCAGCGGGTCGCGATCGCCCGCGCGCTCGTGACCGAGCCCGACGTGGTCTGGGCCGACGAGCCCACCGGCAACCTCGACTCCGAGACCGCTGCGTCGGTGCTCGACCTGCTTCGCGAGGTCAACGACCACGGCCAGACCCTCGTGGTCGTCACGCACGACCCGGGCATCGGCGCTGCCGGTGACCGCACCGTGTGGGTCCACGACGGTCGGGTCAGCACCGACGGCGCCCGGCGCGTGGCGGAGGTCGTGGCATGACACCGGTTCTCCTCGTCCTCGCAGGCCTGCTGGTCCTGCCCCTGCTCTGGTCGGTCGCGCGGATGCCCGCGACGGTCCGGCTCGCCGCCCGCAACGTCACCAGGCGCCGCGCCGAGGCCGCCCTGGTCGTCGGTGGCGCCATGCTCGGCACGGCCATCATCACCGCGTCGATGGTCACCGGTGACGTGATCGACGCGTCGGTCTCCAGCGGCGCCGACAACTTCCTCGGTCCCATCGACGTCCGGGTGGGCACGCAGGACGCCACCGTGCTCGACCACTGGCAGGCCGCGACGGCCGCGCTGGACAGCCCCGAGGTCGACGGCCTGCTGCCATGGGTGGAGACCACGGGCTCGGTCGTCCACGGCGACGTCGGTGATGCCGGCGTCAACCTCGCCGAGGTGGACCTCGACGCCGCCCGCGCCTTCGGGGGCGACCTCGACGCCACCGGCCTCGCCGCGGTCGAGACCCTCGCCGCCGACGAGCTCGTGCTGAGCGAGCCGGTCGCAGCGACCCTCGACGCCACCGTCGGTGACACCGTCACCGTCCACGCCTTCGGGGCGCAGGCCGACCTGACCGTCGCCCACGTGCTGCCGCAGCGTGGCCTCGTCGGCTACGCGCAGGTGCTGACCGCGCCCGGCACGGTCGTCGACCTCGCCGGGGGCGCCGCCGCGCCCGGCATCACGGCCGAGCTGCTGGTGTCGACGACCGGCGGTGTCCGTGACGCCGTGGCGCCGTCCGACGCGCTGCTCGACGACCTGCGTGCGATCAGCGGCGCCGAGGCGGACCCACGGGTGACCGTCCAGCCCATCAAGCAGGGCGTGCTGGACGAGGCGGAGCAGGTCGGGACCGAGTTCACGACGCTGTTCAGCAGCATCGGCTCGTTCGCCGTCATCGCGGGGATCCTCCTGCTGGTCAACCTCTTCGTCATGCTCGCCGAGGAGCGTCGCCGCGACCTCGGGACGCTCCGGGCGCTCGGCATGCGGCGCAACCTGCTCGCCCGCACCTTCGCGGTCGAGGGCGCCATCTACGCGCTCGTGGCGTCCGTGGTCGGGGTCGCCCTGGGCACCGTCGTGGGCATCGGCGTCGCCAACGTCGCCAGCTCGATCTTCGACATCGCGGCGGGCGGCCTGACCTTCTCGCCGGTCGTCGAGGCCGGGTCGCTGGTGACCGCGGGTCTGCTCGGCTTCACCATCTCGATGGCCACCGCCTGGGTGCTGTCTGCACGCATCGCGCGGGCCAACATCATCCGCAGCCTGCGCGAGCTGCCCGAGCCGCCGCGCCCGCACCGGGTGCGCACGCTCCTGCTCGCCGTCCTCGGGATCGTGGCCGGTGGCGCACTGACCGTGCTCGGCGTCAGCGGCGACGTGGCCGAGGCGATCATCGCCGGTGTCCCGCTCGCGCTGCTGAGCGCCGTGGCCCTGCTCCGCCGGCTGGTCCCGGCCGAGGTCGCGATGATCGCGGCCGGCGCCGGGTCGGTCGCGTGGGCGCTCGTCGCCTCGACCGTGTGGAGCGCCGCCTTCGCCGACGCCGAGATGACGGTGTTCGTCGTCCAGGGCGTGGTCCTCACCGCCGGCGCGGTGATGGTGATCGTGGCCGCGGACCGTGCCTGGAAGTGGGCCACCGACGCGGTGACGGCCCGGACCGGCGGCATCGCCGGCCGGCTCGGCACCGCCTACCCGCTCGCACGACGCTCGCGCACCGGGCTCCTGCTCGGCATGTTCGCGATCGTCGTGTTCACCATGACCTTCATCGCCGCCATCGACAGCACGTTCGCCGGCCAGGCCGAGCAGTTCAGCGCCGACACCGGTGGCGACTGGGACGCGCTGGTCACCGCACCCGCCAGCGCGGTGGACGCCGAGGCGGCACTGGCCGACCACGAGGACGTCGCCGCCGTCGCGCGGGTCGACCGCACCTGGGCCGACATCGTCGTCGGTGACGACACCGTGGGCTGGGGCGTGTCGACCTTCGACGACCGGCTGCTGTCCGTCGCGCCGCCGCCGCTGGCGGCACGGTCCGCCGACTACGGCGACGACCTGGCCGTCTACGAGGCAGTGCTCGCCGACCCGTCGCTGCTGATCGTCCAGGACGGCTTCGGCCAGAACGGTGGCCCGGGCGGAGCGCCCCCGGCCGTGGGTGACCAGGTCACGCTGGCCAGCGCCGACGGCGCGGGGGAGCGGACCTACGAGGTCGTGGGCGTCCTGGCCGCGGACATGACCTGGCACGGCGCCCTCGGGTCCGAGGAGGCACTGGCCGGGATCGGTCGTCCGAGCGGTGAGCAGCGCTTCTTCCTCGACGTCCCCGGTGATGCCGACGCGGTCGCCGCCGCGCTCGACGCCGAGCTGGTGACGGCAGGGGTCGATGCCCAGACGTTCGACCAGCTCGTGGCCGTCGAGGTCGCCGCGCAGTCCAGCTTCCTCCGGCTGCTGCAGGTCTTCCTCGGGCTCGGCCTGGTCATCGGCGTCGCAGGTCTGGGCGTGGTGCTGGTCCGGGCCGTCCGGGAGCGGACGCGGCAGGTCGGGACGCTGCGCGCCATCGGTGTGCGGCGGGCGACGGTCGCCCGCGCCTTCCTGGTCGAGGCCGGCTTCATCGCCGTCCAGGGCGTGCTCGTCGGCGGCAGCCTCGGGCTCGTCTCGGCCTGGCAGGTGCTCACCCGCACCGACACCTTCGGGCAGATGGACCTCGCGTTCACGATCCCGTGGGTGCCCGTGGTCGTGATCGCGGCCGTGCCGCTGCTGGCGGCGCTGGCCACGACCGTCGCGCCTGCGCGACGAGCCGCAGCGATCCGCCCGGCCGTCGCGCTGCGCGTCGCCGACTGACCCCGGCCCACACCGCGTGAGTGGCTCGCCCGACATCTCGGGCGAGCCACTCACGCGTGGTCGGCGGGCGTGCTGTGACGCGTAGCCTCGCCGTCGACGCCGGGGGTGGCATGAGCGAGGCGCACGTCGTCGGCACCGCCGACGCCGGCCGGAAGCTGGTGGACGTCGCGAAGGACCGCCTCGGGGTCGTGGCGATCACGGAGATCGGTGAGCTGGTGCGCCGCGGCGGCGTGCTCGTCGACGGCTCGCCCGGGGGCATCAACGACCCGGTCCCGGTCGGGGCGACGCTGACCGTGCGGCGGCACGAGCTGGATGCACTGGCGGCCGCCGACAGGGTGACACCGCCGGCGGACGTCCCCCTCCCCGTCGTGCACGAGGACGACCACCTCGTGGTGGTCGACAAGCCGGCCGGCATGCACGTCCACCCCCTCGCCGAGCACCGCAGCGAGACGCTGGTCGGCGCCCTCCTCTGGCACGCGGGAGCCCGACCCGACCGGCCGTGGGCCGCGTGGCGGCCACGCCCGACCCACCGGCTCGACCGCAGCACCTCCGGTCTCCTCCTGGTCGCCAAGGCCGCCGAGGTGCACCGGGCGGTCGACGTCCTGCGGGAGCAGGGCAGCGTGCAGCGGACCTACCGGGCCGTCGTCGACGGCACCGTGGCCGACGAGCGCGGGACGATCGACGCGCCGATCGGTCGTGACCCGGCGGACGACCGGCGCCGTGCCGTCGTGGCGCCCGCAGCCGGCCAGCGTGCCGTGAGCCACTGGCGGGTCGTGGAGCGCGGGGCGGCACGGACGCTGCTCGAGCTCTCGCTCGAGACCGGTCGGACCCACCAGCTGCGTGTGCACCTCGCACACCTCGGCCATCCGATCGTCGGTGACGTGCGGTACGGCGGGCCACCCACCCCCGGACCGGGCGTGGCCCTGCGCGCGACGGGGCTGCGCCTGCCCCACCCCGTGGGGGGCGTCCCGCTCGAGCTCCGGGTCGGGGACGGTGACCTCCGTGGACGCGGGGCGGGGGACTGCTTCACTGCCGAGTCGACCTGAGGAGAACTGTGGACGACGCAGAACTGCTCGATGCCTGTTGGGCTGCCGAGGTGGACCACAACGACCACCGGCCGCTGTGGGACGGTGACATCGCCGAGATCGAACGGTGGCCGCGCACGTCGACGGAAGCGACGGCCCGGGCCCGCGACGAGCTCGGGGATGTACGGGGCCGCGCACTGGCCGCCGTCGACGGCAGCGACCTCGGCGTGAGCCTGCGGACGGCCGCCGACGCCGCCCTGCTCGTGGCCGCCACCAAGGACGTCGAGTCGGAGCTGACGTTCCTGCATCCAGACCTCGGGCTGCACTCGTACCTGTTCTGGGCCGTCAACGACCTGCCGTTGCGCAGCGCCGAGCACGGGGCCTCGTACCTCGCCAAGCTCGGCTCGTTCGGTACCTGTGTCGACGAGCTGCGCGGGCGTGCGAGCGAGGCTGCCGCCGCGGGACGGGCGCCGATCGCACCGCACACGGCACGCAGCATCGAGAAGCTCGAGGCGCACCTCGCTTCGGCGGTCGACGACGACCCGCTGCTCCGCCAGCCGGCGCCGACCGACCTCGACCCCGAGGCGGCTGCCGCGTGGCGGACCGACGTGCGCGAGGCGGTCGTGACGCACGTCCGTCCGGCCCTCCAGCGGCTGCGGGACACGCTGCGGGACGACACCCTGCCGGCCGGGCGGGACGAGGAGCACTGCGGGATCCTGCACCAGCCCGGCGGTGAGGAGGTGTACGCCGAACTGGTGGCCGCGTTCACCGCCGAGGGCGTCACGCCCGACCAGGTCCACGAGACCGGCCTGGCCCAGGTCGCCCGGCTGGCCGACGAGTACCGCGAGCTCGGGGCCGAGGCGTTCGGCACGTCCGACCTCGACGAGGTGTTCGCCCGGCTGCGCGACGACGAGGACCTCGCCTTCGACGACGCCGACGAGATCGTGCGCGTCGCCACCGCCCTGCACGAACGCGCCGAGGCCGCCGCGCCCGCGTACTTCCTGCGCGTCCCGGAGGCAGCCTGTCGCGTCCGCGCGACCGAGACCGGGTCGATGGGGTTCTACTCCCCGCCGTCGGCGGACGGCAGCAGACCCGGCATCTTCTTCCTCAACACCTCGACACCGCAGATCTGGGGCCCGAACCTCGCGGCCACGGTGTTCCACGAGGGTGTGCCCGGCCACCACTTCCAGGCTGCGCTGGCGCTGGAGTCAGCGGACCTCCACGAGCTGCACCGACGGCTGTTCCTCCCCGCGTTCGGCGAGGGCTGGGCGCTGTACACCGAGCGGCTCGCCGACGAGATGGGGTTGTACGAGGACGAGGTCCAGCGGCTCGGGATGCTGGCGACCGACTCGCTGCGGGCCTGCAGGCTCGTGGTCGACACCGGCCTGCACGCGCTCGGCTGGAGCCGCCGGGAGGCCATCGACTACATGCTCGCCAACGCGCCGATGCAGGTCGCCGAGGTCACCGCCGAGGTGGACCGCTACATCGGCATGCCCGGCCAGGCGACGTCGTACATGATGGGTCGCCTCACGATCGAGGAGCTGCGCGACGAGGCAGCCGCGACCCTCGGCGACGACTTCTCGGTGCAGGCGTTCCACGACGTCGTGCTGTCGCAGGGCATGGTCTCCCTGCCGGCGCTCCGTGCGATGGTCAGGGCGTGGGCGGCTCGCTGACGGCGTCCGTCAGGCGGCGTCGGTCGGCGCGAACACGTCGATCAACCCGCCGCGGTCGCGGTCACCCGGCGGCGGCTCCTCGCCGGCCTCCTCCAGCAGCGCACGCACCTGTCCCACGGTGATCCCGAACTCGGTCGACAGGTCGACGACCTCCGCGCCCTTGCGGAACCTGGCGACCAGTCGACGGCGATGGCGACGGGAGAGGTGCACGGGCGGATCCTTGGTCGGAGGGGATCGTCGAGGGTGCCCGACAGGTGTCCCGTCCGACAAGGAACCATGACGACCGGACGTCGCGGACGCCGCCTCCGAGGCATGGCAGACTCGCGCCGGGAGCCACCAGGGAGCACCACCGTGTCCGTCACCGGGACCGTCAAGCGCATCTGTCCACTGTGCGAGGCGACGTGCGGGCTGCAGCTGACGCTGGAGGACGGCGTCGTCACCCGGGTCCGCGGCGACGAGGACGACCCGTTCTCGAAGGGGTACCTCTGTCCGAAGGGGGCGACCTTCGGTGAGCTCGCCCAGGACCCCGACCGGCTGACCGGCCCCGTCGTCAGGGACGGCGACGGCTGGCGCGAGGTCTCGTGGGACGAGGCCTTCGCGTTCGTGGCCGAACGGCTCGGTGCCGTGGTCGCCGAGCACGGGCCCGGTGCGACCGGGATCTACCTCGGCAACCCGACCATCCACACCGCCGCCGGGCAGGTCTACGCCAAGCCGTTGATCAAGGCGCTGCGCACCAGGCACGTGTACTCGGCGTCCACCGTCGACCAGATGCCCAAGCACGTCTCGAGCGGTCTCATGTTCGGCAGCCCGCTGCTGATCCCGGTCCCGGACGTCGACCGCACCGACTTCCTGCTGCTGCTCGGTGCCAACCCGCGGATGAGCAACGGGTCGCTGTTCTCGGCGCCGGACGTCCCCGGCCGCCTCGATGCCCTGCGCGACCGCGGCGGCCGCCTCGTCGTGGTCGACCCCCGGCGCACACGGACCGCGGCGAAGGCCGACCAGCACGTCGCGGTCCGACCCGGCACGGATGCCCTGCTCCTGGCCGCGATCGCGACCACGATCGCCGAGGAGGGCCTGCTGCGGCCGGGGCGTCTCGAGGACCTCACGGTCGGCCTCGAGGAGGCACTGGCCGCGCTGGTGCCGTTCACCCCGGAGGCCGTCGCGGACCGGACGCGTGTCCCTGCGGCCACCATCCGGCAGCTCGCACGTGACCTGGCGGCAGCCGAACGGCCCGTCGTCTACGGCCGGATCGGCACGCACACGGTCGAGTTCGGCACGCTCGCCGCGTGGCTGGTCGACGTCGTCAACGTCCTCGTCGGCGCCCTCGACAGCGAGGGTGGGGCGATGTTCGCCGAACCGTCGGCCGCCGTCGGGAAGCGGCCGCGGCCCTACACGACGGGGCGGTGGACCAGTCGTGTCCGCGGGCTGCCGGAGGCGAACGGTGAGCTGCCGTCGGCGACGATGACCGAGGAGATGACGACGCCGGGGGAGGGGCAGCTGCGGGCGCTGTTCGTCAACGCCGGCAACCCGGCTCGTTCGACGCCCAACACCGAGGCGTTCGAGGCGGCGCTGGACGGGCTCGACCTGCTCGTGTGCGTCGACCCCTACATCACCGCGACCAGCCGCCACGCCGACGTGATCCTGCCGCCGCCCGGCCCCCTGCACGAGCCGCACCCGGAGCTGGGCTTCCAACCGCTGACGGTCCGCAACGTGACCAGCTACTCACCGCCGGTGCTGCCGCTGCCCGAGGGGGCACTCCACGAGTGGGAGATCCTGCTGACCCTCGCCGCGATCGCGATGGGTGCCGAGCCCCCCGTCGACACCGACGCCGCGAACCAGGTGGTGCTGGAGCAGACCGTCAAGCGGGTCGCCAACGCCGAGGACTCGAGGCTGGCCGGCATCACGCTGGAGGAGGCCCTCGAGCTGACCGACGGCCTGCGGGGCCCCGACGCGATCGTGGACCTGCTCTGGCGCGCCGGCCCGCACGGCGCCGGCCGTGGCACCGACGGCCTGTGCATGCCGACGATGCTCGCCAACCCCAGCGGGATCGACCACGGGCCGCTCGAGCCACGCCTGCCCGACGCCCTGGTCACCGCCAGCGGCCGCGTCGAACTGGCACCGCAGCAGCTGCTCGACGACGTGCCGCGGCTGCTCGCCAGCCTCGGTGAGCCGGACGAGGGACTGCGACTGATCGGCCGCCGGCACATCCGCACCAACAACTCCTGGGGCCAGAACGTCCCGTCGCTGGCCGGCTCGACGCCGCTGCACGGGCTGCAGGTGCACCCCGAGGACGCCGCCGCCCACGGGGTGACCCACGGTGACGCGGCCATGCTCGCGTCACGCGTCGGTGAGGTCGAGGTGCTCGTCGACGTCACCGAGGACATCGCACGGGGCACGGTCTGCCTCCCGCACGGGTTCGGGAACGACGAGGACGGCATCGAGCTCACGGTCGCCGCGAAGCAGGGCGGGCCGAACAGCAACGAGCTCACCGACCACCTCGCGGTGGACCCGCTGTCGGGCAACGCCGTGCTGAACGGCATCCCGGTGACCCTGGCACCGGTCGGCTGACACACGTCCGCCCCGACGCGGACGTCGGGGCGGACAGCGAAGGACCCGGGCCGAGGCCCGGGTCCGACATGTCGTGTCAGGGAGGCGTCAGAGCGCCGTGACCTTCTGGGCCTGCGGGCCCTTCTGGCCCTGGCCGACCTCGAAGCTGACCCGCTGACCCTCGTCGAGGGTCTTGTAACCCGTCGACTGGATCTCGGAGAAGTGGACGAAGAGGTCGTCACCGCCCTCGGCCGGGGCGATGAACCCGAAGCCCTTGTCGGCGTTGAACCACTTGACTGTGCCTTCTGGCATGTGCGTACTCGATCTTCATACT
>CAYMGL010000062.1:0-11838 GCA_964389945.1 uncultured Actinomycetota bacterium | reverse complement strand
CCGAGTGCGGCCGCTGCCAGAGCCAGTGCCCGGCGTGGAACACCGGCAAGCCGCTCAGCCCCAAGATGCTGATCATGGACCTGCGCGACCACCTCTACGCGCAGGGCGACTCGCTGCTCGGCAAGGCCGAGTCGGGCCCGCAGGACCACCTGCCGCTGGTGGGCAACGCCCCCGGCGAGGAGGCGGTCATCGACTACGACGTGCTGTGGTCGTGCACGACCTGCGGCGCGTGCGTCGAGGAGTGCCCGGTCGACATCGAGCACGTCAACCACATCGTCGGGATGCGCCAGTCCAAGGCGATGATGGAGTCGAGCTTCCCGCAGGAGGCCGGCGTCATGCTCCGCAACGTCGAGAACTCCGGCGACCCGTGGGGCGTCGGCCAGGCCGCACGCGAGGAGTGGATGGAGAAGCTCGACTTCGACATCCCCGTCGCCCAGCCCGGCACCGAGCTCGACGAGGAGATCGAGTACATCTTCTGGACCGGCTGCGCCGGCGCGGTCGACGACCGCTCCAAGAAGATCACGCAGGCCACCGCGAAGCTGCTGCACGAGGCGGACGTGAAGTTCGCCGTCCTCGGCTCCAACGAGACCTGCACCGGCGACCCCGCCCGACGGCTCGGGATGGAGTACCTGTTCCAGATGCTCGCCGAGCAGAACGTCGAGACGCTCAAGTCGGTCGGCGCCGAGAAGAAGAAGATCGTCGCCTGGTGCCCGCACTGCTTCAACACCCTGAAGAACGAGTACCCGGACTTCGACGGCCACTTCACCGTGCTGCACCACTCCGAGGTGCTCGCCCAGCTGATCGACGAGGGCAACCTGGTCGCGACCAACGTCATCGACAAGCACGTCACCTACCACGACCCGTGCTACCTCGGCCGCCACAACGAGGAGTACTCCAACCCGCGCAAGGTCGTGGACTCGGTGCCGGGCATCAAGCCGGCCGAGATGACCCGCTGCCGCTCCAACGGCTTCTGCTGCGGCGCCGGCGGCGCCCGCATGTGGATGGAGGAGGACATCGGCAAGCGCGTCAACATGGAGCGCGTCGACGAGGCGCTGGAGCTCAACCCCGACCTCATCACCACGGCCTGCCCGTACTGCACCACGATGCTGTCCGACGGCATCGCGCAGAAGGTGCAGGAGGGCCAGCTCGAGGACGGCCAGGTCGAGGTGCTCGACATCGCCGAGCTGCTCCAGCAGGGGCGCATGCTCCCGATGGCGCAGCAGGGGGTGGCCGAGAACGCCGACCTCGCCGGCCAGCAGTGAGCCGCTGACCGACACCGACCGACGCCCCGGCGCACTGCGCCGGGGCGCTGTCGTGCACGGGGAGCGCGGCCACCGGACCGACCGTGCCGAAGGGTCGGAGGTGGCGTACCGTCCGCCCACCCACCGCCGCCGACGAGGGAGCCACGGTGCGACTGCGCGCACTCGCTGCGACCGTCGTGCTCGCCGCCACCCTCGTCGCCCCCGCGGCCGCCGGGAACATCGAGTCGCTCGAGCAGCAGCTCGAGGAGGCCAAGGAACGGCGCGCGGCGGTCGAGGCCCGGCTCGCGACCGAGGCCGGCGACCTCGAGGGACTGGCCGAGCGGGTGGCCGAGGCCGAGCAGGCGCTGGCGGCCGTCGACGAGCGCGACGCCGAGCTGCGGGCAGAGCTGGACACCGTCGCAGGGGCACTCGCGGACCGGTCGCGCGCAGCCTTCATGCGCGGCGAGCAGACGGCCCTGCACGTGCTCGTGTCGGCCCGCGACCTCAGCGACGTCGCCGAGGGCGCCGCGCTCCTGGAGTCGCTGGCACTGCGTGACCGGGCGAGCCTCGAGGAGGCCGAGGCGCTGCGCACCGAGCTCGCCGTCAACCGCGAGGTGCGTGAGGCGCGGCTCGGTGAGCTGACGGCCCTCGAGGTCGAGCTGCAGGACCGCGTCGAGCGCCTGATGGCGGACCTCGACCAGCTCCAGGCGGACGAGGAGCGGTTCGGCGACGAGCTGGAGCGCGAACGCGAGGCGGCGCGGCAGCGGGCGCTCGAGGAGGAGCGACGTCGCGCCGCCGAGGCAGCGGCGGCAGCGGCGGCGCAGGCGCCGGCCGAGAGCAGCGCGCCCGCCGCCCCGGCGGTGGCGACCGGTGGCCTCGCCTGCCCGGTGGGCAACCCGGTCGCCTTCACCGACACGTGGGGCGCGCCGCGCTCGGGCGGGCGCAGCCACCAGGGCGTGGACATGATGGCGCGCCACGGGACGCCGGTGTACGCGATCACCTCGGGCCGCATCACACGGCTGAAGAACAGCGGCCTCGGCGGGATCTCGCTGTGGATGTACGGCGACGACAACAACGAGTACTACTACACCCACCTCCAGGGCTACGCCAGCGGGACGTCCACCGGCAAGCGCGTCGCTGCCGGCGACCTGATCGCGTACGTCGGCTCGACCGGCAACGCGAGCGCCAGCGCACCGCACCTGCACTTCGAGGTGCACCCGGGTGGCGGCAGCGCCGTCAACCCGTACCCCTACGCGGCCCGGGCCTGCGGCCGGTGAACCGGGTGGCCCCGTCGGCCCCGTGACACGTCGCGAGCGACCAGCCGATGGAGCAGGGCCGTGGCCGCGGACACCGAGATGCGTTCGACCGACGACGACTACCGGGGCTCGGTGGACGACGAGTTCCGGTCCATCCTCGAGGGGCTGCGCACCACGCTGCCCGGCGCCCAGGCGCTCTTCGGGTTCCTCTTGATCCTGCCCTTCCAGGGATCGTTCGGTGAGTTGAGCTTCGTCCCGCGCACGGCCTACTACACCGCGTTCATCGCAGCCGCCGTCTCGACGGTCCTGCTGGTCGCCCCGAGCGCCCACCAGCGTCTGCGCGCCCCGAGCAGCGGCATCCGTCGTCGGTCCCGCAAGCACCTGCGGATCACCGTCTGGATCACGATCGGTGGCACGATCGCCTTCGCCATCGCACTCGTCGCGGCCGTCTTCCTCGTCTCGCAGGTGGTGTTCAGCAGCACCCCTGCTGGCCTCGCCAGCGCGGCCGTCGCGTTGACCACGGTGGCCGCCTGGTTCCACGTGCCGCTCGTGACCTTCCAACGGCTCGAGTGACGGGTCCCCCACGGCGTGCAGGAGCCCCCACCGGACGGCGGGGGCTCCTGCCCCTCGGGGGGAGGCAGTGGTCGCTGCTCAGACCTCGGCACCGATGGCGGTGCGGGCCGCGGCCAGCCGGGCGATCGGCACCCGGAACGGGCTGCACGAGACGTACTCGAGACCGATCCGGTGGAAGTACGCGATGGACGTCGGGTCACCGCCGTGCTCACCGCAGACCCCGAAGTGCACCTGCGGCGCGATCCGGGCCCCGGCCTGTACGGCCTCGGCCACGAGCCTGCCGACGCCGGCCTGGTCGAGCTGCGCGAACGGGTCGTGGTCGAGCAGGCCGTCCCGCACGTACACCGGCAGCAGGTGCGCGCCGATGTCGTCGCGTGAGAACCCGAAGGTCAGCTGCGTCAGGTCGTTGGTGCCGAACGAGCAGAACTCGGCATCGGTCACGAGCTCGTCGGCGACGAGCGCGGCACGCGGCGTCTCGATCATCGTCCCGACCGGGATGTGCAGGGGCACACCCGCGGCGGTCCGCGCGATCGTGGCACGCACGTCCTCGGCCACGTGCGAGAACTCGGCCATGGTCACCGTGAGCGGGATCATGACCTGCGGTCGCGGGTCGCCGTCGGCGGCGAGCCGTTGCATCGTCGCCTCGGTCAGCGCCCGGACCTGCGCCCGGTAGAGCTCGGGGAGCAGGACGCCGAGACGCACGCCGCGCGTGCCCAGCATCGGGTTGTGCTCGCTGTGCTTCTCGGCCGCGGCCAGCAGCTCGAGGTCCTCGGGGCTGGCCGCTCCGGTCGCCTCCGCGATGCGCAGCTCCTCCACGTCGGGCAGGAACTCGTGCAGCGGCGGGTCGAGCAGGCGGACCGTGACCGGCAGCCCGTCCATCTCCACCAGCAGGCCGAGGAAGTCCTCACGCTGCTGGTCGTGGAGCTTGGCCAGGGCCTCCTCGCGCGCCGCCTCGTCCTCGGCGAGGATCACGTCGCGGATGAGGGGCAGCCGGTCGCCGAGGAACATGTGCTCGGTCCGGCACAGGCCGATGCCCTCGGCCCCGTTCGCCCGGGCCCGACGCGCGTCCTCGGGGGTGTCCGCGTTCGCCCAGACGTGCAGCCGACGGAACTGGTCCGCCCAGTCGAGGAGCTGCTCGAGCTCGGGTGTCGCCTCGGGCTCGATCAGCGGCACCGTGCCGCGCACGACATCGCCGACCGTCCCGTCGAGCGAGATCACCTCGCCTGCTGCCACCACGACGTCCCCGACCCGCAGCTCGCGCGCGTCGAGGTCGACCTCGAGGTCACCGGCACCGCAGACGGCGGGGCGTCCGATGCCACGTGCCACGACCGCCGCGTGGCTCACCAGCCCGCCGCGACTGGTCAGGATGCCGCGGGCGGCGACCATGCCCTCGATGTCCTCGGGGGACGTCTCCTCGCGGACGAGGATCACGTCGTCCCCGGCCTCGGTCCGCGCCACGGCCTCCTGCCACGTCATGCAGACGACGCCCGACGCGGCACCCGGCGACGCGGCCAGGCCCGACACCAGCACGTCGTAGTCGGCGTCCTGGTCGAAGCGGGGGTGCAGCAGCCGCTCGAGCTGCTCCGGCTTGACGCGCGTCAGCGCCTCGCGCCGGGTGATCATCCCCTCGTTCGCCATGTCCACCGCCATGCGGACCGCGGCGCGGGCCGAACGCTTGCCGACGCGGGTCTGCAGGACCCACAGACGACCACGTTCGACCGTGAACTCGACGTCGCACATGTCCCGGTAGCGGTCCTCGAGGCGGTCGAGCACCTCGACCAGTTCCGCGTACGCCTCGGGGTGGAAGTCGGCGAGCTCACCGAAGGGCTTCGTGGCGCGGGTCCCGGCGACGACGTCCTCACCCTGCGCGTTGTCCAGCCAGTCGCCGTACGGCTCCGGTTCGCCGGTCGCGGGATCACGGGTGAAGACCACGCCCGTGCCGGAGTCGTGCTCCCCGGCGTTGCCGAAGACCATGGCCTGGACGTTGACCGCGGTACCGAGGTCGTGGCTGATGCCGGTGAGCTCGCGGTAGGCCCGCGCACGGTGCCCGTTCCACGAGCGGAACACCGCGGCGATGCAGCGGTGCAGCTGGTCGCGCGGGTCGTCGGGGAACGGCTCCCCGGTCCGCTGCTCCACGAGGGCCCGGAGGTCGGCGACGAGGGCGGCCGACTGGTCCGCCGTCAGCTCCGCGGCGTCGACGACACCGGCCGCGTCGAGGTGCCGCCGACGGACCCCGGACAGGGCGCTGTCGGCGACCTCGAGCACGACGTCGGCGAACATCTCGGTGAAGCGCCGCCAGCTGTCGACGGCGAAGTGCGCGTTGCCACTGGCGACCTCGAGCCCCTTGACCGTCGTCGGGTTGAGGCCGACGTCGAGGACCGTGTCCATCATGCCCGGCATCGAGAAGCGGGCGCCGGACCGCACGGAGACGAGCAACGGGTCGTCGGGGTCCCCGAAGCGCCGGCCGACCGCGCCCTCGAGCCGCTCGATCGCCGCCGACACCTCCGCGTCCAGCCCGTCCGGCTCCGTCCCGCCCGCCTCGAGGTAGGCCAGGCATGCCTCGGTCGTCACCGTGAAGCCCGGTGGGACGGGGATGCCGAGCCGCGTCATCTCGGCGATGTTGGCCCCCTTGCCGCCCAGCAGGTCGAGCTGCTCGGCCTTGCCCTCGGAGAAGTCCTGCACCCACGTCATCGTCGTTGCTCCCCGTCCCGGACCACCCACGACCTGCGGGCGGCGCCACTCACCGTGACGGGACGACCATCGCCTGGGCAGGGCCACTGGTCCCGAGCCGTTGGGGTCCTCCTGCGGGCCCCAGTGCCCTGCCGGGCCGCCGGTCGGGGCGGCAGGCTGGTGACGGGGACGGACGGAACCAGGGCGTCCGCCCCGACGTCCGAGACGGTGGACGAGGAGGCCCCCGATGCCCAGACCCATCCGCACACTGCACTGCCTGGCCGCCGTCGCACTCGTCGCGACGGCATGTGGCGGCAGCACCACACCCGGCGCCGCCAGCGACGAGACCCCGCTCGGCGACTGGGAGCTGCGCACGGCGACCCCGGCGATCGAGGTCCCCGACGGGGCACGCATCACGCTGACGGTGCAGGACGACGACGGGGTGTTGCGCGCCGGCGGCACCGCGGCGTGCAACTCGTACGGCGGACAGCTCGCGCTGGACGGGTCCTCGTGGACCCTCCAGCAGGTGGCGGTGACCGAGATGGGGTGCGACCAGCCGCGCATGGCCGCCGAGGCCGCCTACCTCGCGGCGCTCGCCGACGTCGCCACATGGAGCACCGACGGCGACGTCCTGACGCTGCGCGGTGGCGAGGTCACCCTGACGTTCGACCGCCTCGCGCCGGTCGACCCAACCGCCCTCACGGGGACCACCTGGGTCCTGGACGGGATCGTCACCGGGACGGGCGACACCGCGGGCGTCACGTCCGTCGCCGCCGACGTGGCACCGGCCGAACTGCGCCTCGACGAGGACGGCACGTTCCGGCTCTTCACGGGCTGCCGGGACTTCGCGGGCGACTGGACGGCCACCGGTGACACGATCACGCTGCCGTCCTGGGGCCAGACGGACGACGCACGAGGCGTCGCCGCGGACGGGGAGCTCACGTGCGGCGAGGCGGCCGAGTCGCAGGAGCTCGCAGTGCTCAGCGCCCTCGACGGCGGCTTCAGCGCGACCGTCGAGGGCGATCGACTGACCGTGCAGCACGGGGAGAACGGCCTCGTCATGCGGGCCGCGGACGACGGCACGGCCTGACCGACCGCCTGCAGTTCGCCGGCGGTCGGTTCACGACCGGTGTCGTCAGGCAGCGCGCTCGAGCGACCGGATCGCACGACGGGCAGCGTCGAGGCGGGCGGCGGCGTGGGCGAGGGCCGGGATGTGTTCCGGGTCGCCGGCGGCGGCGTCGTAGGCCACCCGGGCTGCAGCGAGCTCGCGGTAGGCCTGGTCGAAGCCCGGACGGGCGGTCGCGCCCTGCGCGATGGCGAGGCGGACGGTGTCGGTGGAGGGAGTGGTGCGACGCATCACGGGATCCTTGCGGATTGGGAGGGATGTGGACGTTGCATGAGGAAGTGTCGGGCCGACTCGAGCGAGATCGAGGGTCCACTTCCGTCTGGAGTGGTCCATTCCGCCCGGGCGACGGGTCCAGTAGGCTGCGGTGGCACTCGATTGGACCATTTCCGGTCGGTCGGCAGCCAGGAGGACCCATGCAGGCGACAGAGCTCCGCGACCGGCTCGCGGTCTGGGACGGCGGCGACAGGCCGCGCTACCAGGCGCTGGCCGACCGCCTCCAGACGCTGGCGGAGTCAGGCGAGCTGCCACCCGGCGTGCAGCTACCGGCCGAACGACAGCTGGCATCGACCCTGTCGGTCTCGCGCGGCACGGTCGTGCGGGCCTACGGCGTCCTGCGCGACGAGGGGTTGGCGACCACCCGCCACGGCTCGGGCACCGTCCTCGGCGACGAGGACGTGACGCCGAGCAGCCGCGAGGCGCACGTCGCCGAGGTCCTGCCGTCCGACTCGATCTACTCGTTCCTCGACACGCCGGTCCGGCCCGAGGGGATCATCGACCTGCGCGGCGCGCACTGGAACGACGGCATCGACCTGCCGAGCTCGGCGCTGCGGGCCTTCGACGAGGACGTCCGCGACCTGCTCACCACGCCCGGCTACGCGGTCGCCGGCCTGCCGTCGCTGCGTGAGGCCCTGGCCGCCCACCTGACCCGCTGCGGCCTGCCCACCGAGCCCGAGGAGGTCCTGCCGACCACCGGTGCGATGCAGGCCATCAGCCTGATCGCGCAGCTGCGGCTCGGGGCCGGCGACGTCGTCGTGACCGAGGAGCAGAGCTACCCCGGTGCGCTCGACGCCTTCCGGACCCTCGACGCGCACCTGGTCGGGGTCGAGGTCGGCATCGACGGCGCCGACATCGGCCAGCTGCGTGCCGCGCTGCGCCGCCGGCCGGCGCTCGTGTACCTCCAGCCGTCCAGCCAGAACCCCACTGGACGCACCATGCCGCAGCCTGCCCGGACCATGCTGATCGACTCGCTCGCCGAGACGGACACGATGGTCATCGACGACGTGACGATGGCGGAGATGTGGTGGGGCGACGAGCCCCCACCCCCGCCGCTGGCAGCCCACCCGCGAGCGCCGCAGGACCGCATCCTCACCGTCGGCTCGCTGTCGAAGTCGATCTGGGGCGGTCTGCGCGTCGGGTGGATCCGTGGCAGTCGCCCGACGATCACGCGCCTCGCCCGGCTCAAGGCCTCGACCGACCTCTCGTCGTCCCTGCTGAGCCAGGCGTTGGCCGTCCGCCTGCTGTCGCACCACGACGAGATCGTCAGCATGAAGCGCACCGTGCTGCGCGAACGCGCCGACCTCGTCAGCGACCTGCTGCACGAGCACCTGCCGGAGTGGACCTGGCTGCCACCGCAGGGTGGCCTGTCGCTGTGGGTCGACCTCGGCTGGGGGACGTCGACCGAGTTCAGCCCGTACGCGTCCCGGCGCGACGTCAGCATCGCCCCGTCGACCGTCCACGACGTCCACGGTCGATCCCGCCACCGACTGCGCCTGCCCGTCACCCGTTACCCGGAGGTCCTCACGGAGGCCGTCGAGCGGCTCGCCGTGGCCTGGGACGACTACCGCTCACGCGTCCGCGGGACCGGGAACGCGGGCATCGTGATCTGACGGGAACCGCCGGGCCGCCGGCGACGTCACAGTCGTGACACCGCACCTCGGAGCACCCATGACCCGCCGCACCATCCGCCCGCAGCTCGCCGTTGCCGCAGCCGTCCTCGGTCTGGCACTGGCCGGGTGCGCCGGCACCAGCGACACCAGCGACACGCTGCCCACGGCCGACGACCTCGGCGTCGAGACCACCGACGGGTCGGGCGACGAACCGATGACGTCGGGCATGTGCGCCCAGGACGAGCCGGACTGCCAGGACACGCTCGTCAGTGGTGACGGCGCCGGCGCGGCCGCCGGCTCCTGCCTCGTCGGCGACGAGGAGTGCACCGACGAGTCGTACGACGGCCAGGACGTCGCGCGTCCGGTCCGGCTCAGCGCGGAGGTCGAGGAGGAGACGACGACGGCCGAGCGCGGCGCGACCAGCGGCGCGACCGGTGTCGCGATCGAGCAGGCCGTCCTGGTCGACGACGACACCGTCCGTCTCGTGTTCGTCGGAAGCCCGTGCACGCTGGTCGAGGACGTCCTCGTCACGGAGTCCCCGGCGGAGGTCCGTGTGCTCGTCCTCGCCGGCCAGGACGCCACCGTCGAGGCGTGCGAGGACGAGGGCCTCTGGCTGTCGCTCGACGTCGACCTGGACGAGCCGCTCGGTGACCGCACCCTGCTCGACCTCGCCGGCTGACCGCACGCAGCGATCGGCCGCCGATCAGCTGGCGTTCTCGTCCCGGACGACGCGGAGACCACCCGTGGTCTCGGCGTCGTCCTCGCGTGCGCCCTCGATCAGCAGGCCCCGGTCACGCAGGAAGCCCTCGATGTCGTCGGTCGGCACGTCCAACAGGATGGCCAGTGCACGGGCGTCGGCGCTGCGCAGCGTGACCCGGTCGCCAGACTGGTCACCACGACGGGACCGGACGTCGGCGACGAAACGCACCAGCGGCCACAGCTCCCGGTCGGTCGAGACCGACCGCAGGCGGCCGAGGTCGACCACCAGCGGCGGCGGCTCGTCGCTGACCTTCGGCATCCCACCGGGCAGCAGCTCGGCGATGTCGACACCGTAGAACTCGGCCAGCTGGTGCAGCCGCGGCAGTGAGACAGCACGGTCCGCACGCTCGTACGAGCCCACGACGACGGCCTTCCACTGGCCCTCGCTGCGCTCCTCGACGTCGCGCAGCGTCAGTCCCAGCTGGTTGCGGATCGCCCGCAGGCGGGCCCCGACCTGCTCCTCGTACTCGTCAGCCACGTCGACCTCCGGACGGGTCACTTCGCGTCCCGCGACAGCGCGGACCCTACACGTCGGGTCGCCGTGCCCGCGGTCAGCCCGTCGGGAAGTTGCGGTGGTACGCCGACGGCGTCGGCCCCCGCTGCCCCTGGTACTTCGAGCCCGTGACCTCCGACCCGTACGGGTGCTCCGCCGGCTGGTCGAGCGAGAAGAACGCGATCTGGCCGATCGGCATGCCCGGGTAGATCGTGATCGGCAGCGTCGCCACGTTCGACAGCTCCAGCGTGACGTGGCCGTTGAACCCGGCGTCGATGAACCCGGCCGTCGAGTGGATCAGCAGGCCGAGGCGCCCCAGCGAGGACTTGCCCTCCAGCCGGGCGACCAGGTCGTCGGGCAGCTCGACCCGTTCCAGCGTCGCACCGAGCACGAACTCGCCGGGGTGCAGCACGAACGGCTCGTCCTCGCTGACGGTGACGAGCTCGGTCAGGTCCGGCTGCGGCTGCTTGACGTCGATGTACGGGTAGCGGTGGTTGCTGAACAGCCGGAACCCGTCATCGACGCGGACGTCGACCGAGGACGGCTGGACGGCGCGATCGGCGAGGGGGTCGATGACGATGCGGCCCTCGTCGAGTGCCGCACGGATCGAGCGGTCGGACAGGATCACCAGCAGACCTCCGGACGGGCGAGCGCACCCTACAGGTGCCGACGTCGCGGTCGCCGTCAGGGGCCGAGGAGCAACGTCCCGTTGATCTCGGTCTGCCCGGGGAGGATCCGCAGCTCGATCGTGGCCGACTCCTCCCCACCAGCAGGCACCTCGCCGAGGGCCGCCGTCAGGTCGGCGTTGTTCGAGGCACCCTCGGCCGCCAGTCCGACCGACCCCTGCCACGGCAGCGCGGAGTCATTGATGATCGTCACCGTCAGCTGGACGCGGTCGCCCCCCGACGGGATGGCGCTGAGCGACGCACGGACCCCGGCACACACCTCCGCGATCGCCTCGTCCCCCTCGAACTGCACGACCGCGTCGTCGGCGTCGAGGCTGGTGGACGAGGTCACGGGCGGCGGCTCACCGGTGACGTCCGAGCCGATCGCGAACTGCTCCTCGACCGTCGCCTCGCAGAACAGCAGGTGCGACAGGCCCTGGTTGTTCACGGTCAGGATCGGGATCACGAGGACGCCGACGAGGGCGACCATCGCGAGCCGACGCTTGAGCACAGTGACCATGCGAGCAACGTAGCCCTGCATCGACGCGGACGGCGTCGATCCATGCAATACTGCGCAACCAAGGTGCACCTCGCGACAGCGCCGGACGGAGCACAGCAATGGCGACGCCGAACTACCAGCAGTCGAGGCTGCTGCTCCTCGGGGCGGGCTCCGCGGTCCTCGTCGTGACTGCGCTGGTGCTGGTCCTGCGCGCCTACGACCCGGCCGAGGTGGTCGCGGTCATCCTCTTCCTCCCGGTCTTCGTCGCTGCCGTGCTCGGTGGCATCCGCTGGGGCGTCCCCGCCGCCATCCTCGCGTCGCTGGGCTACCTCTGGCTGCGGACACCGGACATCCAGCAGTTCGGCTGGGCCGCGCTGTCGAACCGCGTGCTGGCCCAGACCGTCGGCTACCTCGTGTTCGGCGTCCTCGGCGGGTGGGCGGCGAGCGTCGTGACCGCGGGCATCGTGAAGCTCGACCGCTTCGACGTCCGCGACGACGACTCGGAGCTGCTCAACGCCCGCGGCCTGCACGAGCAGCTCAGCGACGAACACGCACGGGCGCAGCGGTACGGCTCGAGCTTCTCGGTCGTGACCGTCCGTTTCACGCTGGACAACAACGTCCGCGCCACGCGCCGCCAGATCGGTGACGTCGTGCGCTCCTGCGTCCGCAC
>CAYMGL010000061.1:0-11898 GCA_964389945.1 uncultured Actinomycetota bacterium | reverse complement strand
TGGTACGGCAACGGGTGGTACGGGAGTGGCTGGGAAGGCAACGGTTGGTACGGGAGCGGGTGGTACGGGGCCGGGTGGTCATGACGACGAGGTGATCGCGTCGGCGACGCCACGCTGGTAGCAACGCTGCAGCTGGGAACGAGTGGAGGACCATGACGCTGCCCACACGGGCCGTTCTCGCGGGCGGGCTCCCACCCGCCGCGACCCGCTACGTGGCCGCGCTCGTCGTCTCGGCGAGCGCGGTGCTCGTGACGGCGGCGGTCCTCGTGGGCGAGAACGCGTCGGCGCTGGCCGACCCGGCCGCCGTGTGCCTCGCCGTGCTCGGCGCGGTCAGCATCGTGTTCCCGATCCGGGTGCACCTCGGCGGTGACGTCCACGGGTTCAACCTGGCCGCGTCCGTCCTGCTGACCCTGGCCATGCTGCTCCCGGACGCCGGCGCACTGCTGCTGGCGGCGGGGATGGTCGCCGTGGGCTACGCGGTGGCGACCCGGTCGCTGGTCAAGACGCTGTTCAACGTCGCCCAGACGACCCTGTCGGGAACCGTCGGGCTCCTGACGGCCGGCGTGGTGCTGGGCGGGCCGCTGGGTGGCGACGCGTTGGCCCCGCGGACGCTGCTCGCGCTGCTCGCGGCCACGACGACGGCGACCGCGGTGGGGGTCCTGCTCGTCAGCGAGCACATCCACCGGCTGGGGGGCGGGTCGCGCCGCACGCTCGTGACGGGCGTGGTGGTCCCCGGGGCCTGGACGTCGTTCGGTGACCTCATGGTCGCGATCCTGCTCACCATCCTCGCCGAGCGGTCCGCGTTCGCGATCGTGCTGGCGGTCCCGATGTTCGCCGGCCTGCTGCTCGGGTTCCGTGGGTTCGCCGCGGACCGGGAGACGGCGCGCCAGGCACAGCTGCTGCACGAGGCGAGCAGGCAGCTCCTCGAGGGGGCACTCGACGAGCGTGCGCTGGAGGACGCGGTCGACGCCCTGCGGGAGCTCTTCGGTGCCGACCACAGCGAGCTCGTGGCCGGCGACGAGCCCGGGCCCCCGTGGGCACGGGACGTCGTGGCGGAGGTGCACCGGACGGGTGGCCCCGTGCTGCACGCCGAGCACGCGGACACGTTGGCGGCCCCGATCCGCCTCACCGGCCGCGTGGTCGGTGTGGTCGTGGTCGCCGGGCGCCGCGGCGTCGACGCGTGGGGGCCTGCGGACCTCGACCTGCTCTCGACGGTCGCCGGTGAGATCGCCGCGACGCTGCGCACCCGCCGGCTGCTCCGTGAGGTGCAGCAGGAGCGCGGCCGCCTCGCGTCCGAGAAGGGGAAGCTGACGGACGTGCTGCGGTCGGCCTCGGACGGCATCGTCGTGCTCGACGCCGCGGGTCGGCTCGCGGCGTGCAACCCCGCGATGGCGGCCCTGCTCGGCCGCGACGACATCGAGCTCGGCCTGCCGTGGCACGAGGTCCTGCACCTGCAGGACGAGGAGGGTCGGCCGCTCCACGGCGCAACCGACCAACCGCTGGGCGTGGCGCTGTCGGGGCAGGGCCGCGTCGAGCGCGCGTCCGCGCTCCTCACGCGGCCGGACGGCGAGCGCCGCTGGCTGCGCTGCTCGGCCGCACCGATCGTGTCGGCCGGCGTGGCCGACGGCGTGGTGCTCGTCGCGGTCGACGTGACGCGTGAGCGCGAGCTGGAGCAGCTGCGCGGTGACTTCATCTCCACCGTCTCCCACGAGCTGCGGACGCCGTTGACGCCGCTGAACGGCTTCCTCAAGGTGCTCCGGGAGCACGGGGGGACCCTGGACGACGACCGTCGCACGATGATGGTCGCGGCGATGGAGAAGCAGGTCGGCCGGCTCTCGGACCTGATCGGGGACCTGCTGCAGGTGGCCGAGATCGAGCGTGGGGTCGTGCGGGTCAACCGCGAGGTCGTCTCGCTGGACGCGGCACTGGCCGAGATCGTCGAGCTGGAGGCCGTGGCGGCGGACGACCGGGGTCGGGTCGACCTGGAGGTCGGCGCGGTCGACGTCGTGGCCGACCCCGACGCCGTGCGTCGGATGCTCCGGGCGCTGGTCAGCAACGGCCTCAAGCACACGACCGGCACGGTCACGCTCGTCGTGGGCGTGGACGAGGACCAGGGGGTCGTGCGGGTGTGGGACGAGGGTCCGCTCGTCCCGCTCTCCGCGCGACAGACGATCTTCGAGCCGTTCCGGCGGCTGGGGGACCACTTGCACAGGCCACAGGGACCCGGTCTGGGCCTGACGGTCTCCCGCGCACTGGCCGAGGCCCTGGGCGGGAGCATCGAGGTCGGCACCGCCCCCAGCGGTGGCAACGAGTTCTGCCTCCGCCTGCCACTGGCGGTCACCACGTCCCGTGCGGTCCCGCAGCCACGGACCACCGCCACCGACGCGAGCAGGGCGGCCGGACCCCCGGGATAGCCTCGCGCACAGCCAACGCCCGGGGGCCCGTGTGCCACGTCTGTCCGTGCTCGACCTGCGCGGTGACCACAGCGATCCGCGCGATCGGCTGCCACGCCCTCGCGTGGACCTGACGGCGGCGAGGGACGCGGTCGACGAGGTCGTCGCGACGGTGGCACGGGACGGCGACGACGGCCTGCGGGCGCTGACCAGCCGCTTCGACGGGCACGACCTCGAGGACCTCGTGGTCCCGGCCGAGGTCCGTGCGGCAGCCCTGGCCGGGCTCGACCCGTCGCTGCGCTCGGCGCTCGAGCGAGCGGTCGACCAGGTGCGCTGGTTCCACGAGCGTGCGCGGCCGGCCGACTGGGAGGACGAGCGCGACGGTGCCCGCATGGGGGTGTGGCACCGCCCGGTGCAGCGCGCGGGCGTGTACGTGCCGGGCGGCAAGGCCGTCTACCCGTCGACGGTCGTGATGACGGTGGTGCCGGCGCAGGTGGCCGGTGTCGAGGAGATCGTGCTGTGCACGCCTCCCACGGGCCGCGACGAGGACGGGCAGCCGGACGGCTGGCCCGACCGGACGATCCTCGCGGCCGCCGAGCTGCTCGGGGTGGACCGCGTCGTCCGCGTCGGTGGGGCCCAGGCGGTCGCGGCGATGGCCCACGGCACCGCCAGCGTCCCGCGCTGCGACGTCGTCGTGGGTCCCGGCAACCTCTACGTCTCGCTCGCCAAGCAACGGCTCGCCGCCGAGGGCCTGATCGGCGTCGACGGCTACGCCGGCCCCACGGAGATCGGCATCGTCGCCGACGCCGGTGCGGACCCGCGCATCCTGGCCGCCGACCTCGTCGCGCAGGCCGAGCACGACGAGCTGGCGACCTGCCTCCTGGTGACCGACGCGCCCGACCTCGTGCCGGCGGTCGAGGACGCGCTCGCCGCCGAGGTCGCGGCCACCCACCACCGCGACCGTGTCGAGACCGCCCTGGCGAACCAGGGCACGGTCGCGCTCGTGGACGACATGGACCACGCCGTCGCGGTCGCCGAGGCGTTCGCGGCCGAGCACCTCGAGGTCCAGACCGGCGACGCCCGGGCCGTGGCCGAGCGCATCCGCTACGCCGGCACCACGTTCGTCGGTGCCACGACACCGGTGAGCCTGGGTGACTACGCCGCCGGCCCGAACCACACCCTGCCGACGTCCGGGACCGCCCGGTTCACGGGTGGGTTGACCACCAGCAGCTTCCTCGTGCCCGTCAACTTCGTGGAGTACACCGACGAGGCGTTGGCCGACCTCGCCGGCTCCGTCATGGCACTCTCGGCCGCAGAGCAGCTGCCTGCCCATGGCCGCGCCGTCGAGGTCCGCCTCGACCTGGCCGCGGGCGGCGACGGCCGACCGGGGAGCGACCGATGAGCGACCGTGTGCCCGTCCGCGACGACCTGCTGGACGTGGAGCCCTACGGGGCGCCGCAGCTCGACGTGCCGGTCCGGCTGAACACCAACGAGACGGCCGTCCCGCCGTCGCCGGACTTCCTGGCGGCCGTGGGGGAGCGGCTGCGCGACCTGGAGCTGAACCGCTACCCGGACCGCCGTGCGATCGCGCTGCGCGCCGAGCTCGGACGCGCGGCGCACCTCACGCCCGACCGCGTGTGGGTGGCCAACGGCTCCAACGAGATCCAGCTGCAGCTGCTGCAGGCCTACGGCGGCCCGGGCCGCCGGGTCCTGCTGGTCCGCCCCGGCTACTCGTTCCACCCGACCGTCGCGCGGGTGTCGGGCACCGAGGTCGTCGAGCACGACCTGCCCGAGGACCTCGTCCTCACCGCCGAGGGCGCCCGCGAGGCGGTCACGACCCACGATCCCGACATCGTCCTGGTCGCCTCGCCGCACAACCCGTCCGGGGTCCGGATGAGCATGGACGCGGTCCGCGCGCTCCACGACGGCTCGCGGGCGCTGGTGGTGCTGGACGAGGCCTACGTCGAGTTCGCTGCCGACCCCCACGCGTCGGTGCGCCTGCTGGACGAGCTGCCCCGGTTGGTGCTGTCGCGCACCTTCAGCAAGGCGTTCCGGTTGGCCGGGCTCCGGCTGGGCTACTGCTACGCCGCGGACTGGGTCGTCGAGGACCTCCAGAAGGTCCGCCTGCCGTACCACCTGGACGCGCTGACGCAGACCGCCGGCCTGGTCGCGCTCGAGCGCACCGACGAGCTGACCGACCACCTCGCGACCACCGCCGCCGAGCGCGACCGGGTGCTCGACGCCCTGCTGCAGCACGAGCACGTGACGCGCGTGTGGCCGTCGTCGGCGAACTTCGTGCTGCTGCGCACCGACGACGACGACGTCTTCGAGGACCTGCTCGACCTCGGGGTGCTCGTGCGTGACTTCTCGTCCAAGCCGGGGCTGGAGGGGTGCGTCCGGGTGACGATCGGTACGCCGGACGAGAACGACTGGTTCCTCCGCGCGCTCGACAAGGTCCTCGGCTGACGGTGCGCAGTACCGTCGGGGGCAGCAGGAAGGACGTGGCATGAGCCGCAGCGCGCGCGTCGAGCGCACCACGAAGGAGACGACCATCGTCGTCGAGGTCGACCTCGACGGCACGGGTCGGGTCGACGTCGACACGGGCGTGCCGTTCTTCGACCACATGCTCGAGCAGCTGGGGCGGCACGGCCGGCTCGACCTCGCGGTCCACGCCGACGGCGACACCGAGATCGACGACCACCACACGGTGGAGGACGTCGGCATCGCGCTCGGCCAGGCACTGGCCGACGCATGGGGTGACCGGTACGGGGTGGAGCGCTTCGGTGACGCCACGGTCCCGATCGACGAGTGCCTGACCCGGTGCGCCGTCGACCTCGCCGGTCGGCCCTACCTCGTCTGGGACGCCCCCGTCCCGCTCGAGGTCGTCGGCACCTTCGAGACGTCGCTGGTGAAGCACTTCTTCGAGTCCGTGGTCGCCAACTCGCGCATGACGCTGCACGTCAAGCTGCTCGAGGACGGCAACACGCACCACGTCTTCGAGAGCGTCTTCAAGTCCTTCGCGGTCGCGCTGCGGCGCGCCGTGGCGGTCACGGGCGGCGACGTGCCGTCCACGAAGGGCGTGCTGCAGTGACCACTGCGCCAGCCGGGGCACCGCGCGTCGCGGTGCTCGACTACGACGCCGGCAACGTCCGGTCGGCGCAGCGCGGCCTGCTCGCGGCGGGTGCCGCCGGCTTCATCACCGGCGATGCCGCCGAGGCCGCCGACGCCGACGCGCTGCTCGTGCCCGGTGTGGGGGCCTTCGGGTCGTGCCTCACCAACCTGCGTGCCAGCGGCCTCGTGGCGCTGCTCGAGTCGTGGATCGCCGCGCAGCGACCGCTGTTCGGCATCTGCGTGGGGATGCAGCTGCTGTACGGCCACTCGGACGAGGCACCTGACACCGCCGGTCTCGGCCTGCTCCCCGGGCGGGTCGAGCGGTTCCCGGCCGGCGCGACGGTCCCGCACATGGGCTGGAACGTCGTCGACGCCGCGGACGGGCACGACGCGCAGCACCTCCTCGACGGCGTCGACGGCGAGCGCTGCTACTTCGTCCACTCCTACTACGCCGTGCCCGACGACGACACCCACGTCGTGGCCACGACCGACTACGCCGGCGCGAGCTTCCCGTGCATCGTGCGCGAGGGCAGCGTCGTCGGCACCCAGTTCCATCCCGAGAAGTCCGGCCCCGTCGGCCAGCGCCTGCTGGCGAACTGGGTCGCGACGCTGTGAGGCACCGTTGAGCATCACCCTGTTCCCCGCCGTGGACATCAAGGACGGCAAGGCCGTCCGGCTGACGCAGGGCGCGGCCGACGCCGAGACCGTCTACGACGACGACCCGATCGCCGCGGCGCGCCGTTTCAGCGACGCCGGCAGCGAGTGGCTGCACGTCGTCGACCTCGACGCGGCGTTCACCGGCGAGCCGCGCAACCGCGAGCTCATCGCCGCGATCATCGAGGCCACGGGCGCCAAGGTCCAGGCCTCCGGGGGCGTGCGGACGCTCGAGGACGTGCGCACGTGCGTCGACTTCGGGGCGGAGCGGGTCGTGATCGGGACGATGGCCCTGAAGAACCCGTCCTTCGTCCAGCAGGTGCTCGACGAGGTCGGACCGGTGATCGCGGTCGGCCTGGACGCCCGGGGCCGCACGCTCCAGGCGCGGGGCTGGACCGAGGAGGCCGGTGACCTGTGGGAGGCGGTCGAGGCGTTCACCGCGATGGGCGTGCCCCGCTTCGTCGTCACCGACGTCCACAAGGACGGGATGCTCCAGGGGCCCAACACCGACCTGCTGCGTCGCGTCGCCGATGCGACCGACGCGTCCGTCACGGCCTCGGGCGGCGTGGCCACGCTGGACGACCTGCGGGCGATCAACGACCTGCACGAACGGGTCGACGCCGCGATCGTCGGCAAGGCGCTGTACGCCGAGCAGTTCTCGATCGAGGCGGCACTGGCGGTCTGCGCGGGGGAGGAGGCGTGAGCCTCGCCGCCCGTGTCATCCCGTGCCTGGACGTCACCGACGGTCGCGTGGTCAAGGGCGTCAACTTCGTCGACCTGCGCGACGCGGGCGACCCCGTCGAGCTCGGGCAGCTCTACGACGCCGAGGGCGCCGACGAACTGGTCTTCCTCGACATCACGGCGTCCTCCGACGGGCGCGAGACGATGGTGGACGTCGTCGCCCGGGTCGCCGACACCGTGTCGATCCCGTTCGCGGTCGGCGGTGGGCTGCGCACCGTGGCCGATGCACACCGGATGCTCCACGCGGGGGCCGACAAGGTGGCGTTCAACACGGCGGGCGTCCGCGAGCCGGACCTCTACACGCGGGCCGCTGCTGCGTTCGGGTCGCAGTCGGTGGTGGCCGCGGTCGACGCGCGCCGCAACGACCCCGACGACCCCGACGCGGGCTGGCACCTGACGATCCACGGTGGTCGCACGCCGGTCGACCGCGACGCCGTCGCGTGGTGCGCCGAGGCTGCCGAGCGCGGCGCCGGCGAGCTGCTGCTGACGTCGATGGACCGCGACGGGACCAAGGTCGGCTTCGACACCGACCTGCTGCGTGCCGTCGACGCGGTCGTCGACGTGCCCGTGATCGCCAGCGGTGGCGCGGGCACGGCTGACCACATGGCGGACGGCGTGCTCGAGGGGCACGCGTCGGCCGTGCTGGCGGCCAGCATCTTCCACTTCGGCGAGCTGCGGATCCGTGACGTCAAGCAGCGCATGGCCGAGCGCGGCGTGGTCGTGCGCGAGGTCCCGGCGCCCGCGTGAACGGTCCGGACCGCCTCGCCGTCTACGGCACGCTGGCGCCCGGAGCGTCCAACGCGGCGGTGCTCGCGGGGATCGACGGGGCGTGGCGCGCCGGCACGATCGCGGGCCGGCGCCACGAGGACGGCTGGCACGGGTACCCGGGGGTCGTGCTGGGCGGCGACGGCAGGGTCCCGGTCGAGGTGCTGACCTCACCGGCCCTCGCCGCGCACCTCGACCGGCTCGACCGCTTCGAGGGGCCCGGCTACCGGCGCGTCGTGACCACGGTCCTGCTCGACGACGGCGACGAGGTGGACGCGTGGGTCTACGAGCTGGTCCGGCCGCCGCCGCGGTGACAGGGCTGCGCGGCCGCGTCCTGCTCGGTGCGTACGGTCGCACCCATGACCGCCACCGCCTCCCTCGTCGTCGCCGAGTCCGCCGGCGCCTACGTCCTGCGCGTCCCGACACCGGAGGGCGGTGAGCTCGTCCTGTCGACGAGCGTCGCCTGGCCCGAGGACGGCCCCGTCGTGTGCCGACCCGTCGCGTGGCCCGGAGACGCAGCCGTGGTCGAGGAGATCGCGGTGGTCGAGGTCCGCCGGCACGGTCCGAGCCTCGACGTGGTGCTGGACCGGCACCAGCGCGGCTGGTGCCAGCTCACCGTCGGTCCGGACACCGTCGACGACCGGGGCAGCTACGTCGGTGACGACGAGGTGGTGTGGTGGCAGGACGCGGCGGCGATCGCGGTCGCGCCACCCCGGCAGCGGCTCGCGACCGCGCGGGAGCGCGGCGTCGAGGAGCTGGTCATCACCGTGGACACGCGCGAGCAGCGCCACTGGGAGTTCGCCGACCACCCGGCCGAGGTCGTCGTCGCCAAGCTCGACGTCGGCGACTACGCGGTCCACCTCGACGGTGTCCCGGTCGGGGTCGTCGAGCGCAAGAAGAAGTCCGACTTCGCGTCGGGGCTCATGCGCGGCCGCGCGCTGCCGCAGCTCGCCGAGCTGTCGCGACTGCGCCGCGCCGCCGTGGTGGTGGAGGCGTCCTACAACCAGGTCCTGCGCAGCAAGCGCATCGCCCGGGCGCGCATGGCGGACCTCGTCGCCACCGCCCAGGCCTCGTACCCGAACGTGCCCACGATCTTCGCCGGCTCACGGCCGAGTGCCGAGGAGTGGACGTGGCACTTCCTGGCGGCATCGCTCGCCCACGCCCAGGAGGAACGCCGTGGCTTCCCGTCGATCGGGTCGGGCTGACCATGCGGGCCGATGACCTGTTCTGGCTGGTGGCCGGCGGGGTGGTCGGTGCGATCGTCGGGCTGTTCGTCGCACGGCGGGTCCGGGGGTCGTGGCACCGGCCCGTCGCCATCGCGCTGGCCTGTGCGCACCTCGGTGCCGTCCTCGCGGTGACGCTCCTGCCGCTGCCGCGCTACGGGCTGTCCCCGTTCGACCCACCGTTCAAGGCTGTCCAGTTGCAGCCCTTCGGGACGATCGAGATGCTGTTCCAGGGGTCGCAGTCACTGCGGCAGCTCGGTGGCAACCTGCTCCTGCTGGCGCCCATGGGCGTGCTCGTCCCGATCGCGTGGCGAGCGGCGCGGCCGTTCTGGCGCACCGTCGGCTGGGGCGTCGTCGTGTCCGTCGGGATCGAGCTGCTGCAGTTCCTGGTCGGTGTCGCGATCGGTGAGTTCTACCGCGTGGTGGACGTCGACGACGTGCTGCTCAACGTCGCCGGCGTCGTCGTGGGGCGCGTGCTGTTCGCGATCGGCTGGCCGGTCTGGCGCGCGCTCACCCGAGGGCCGCGGCCACAGCGCTGAGGTCGACCGGTGACGGCGGCTCGTCCCACGGGTCGCCCGCAGCCTCGAGCCGGTCCGGCACGTCGGCGATGTGCCACTGGTCGGGCGTGACCTCGTGCAGCTCGTCGCGGTGGATCGGCACCGCGCAGGGCGCCCCGGGGGCCACCCGAGGCGACCACACGGCGATGGCGGTCGCGCCGCCGCCGTTGCGCCACCAGTCGACGAGGATCCGGCCGCGGCGGTCCTCCTTGCGGAACTCCGTCGTGAGCTCGTCGGGGTGACGGCGGGCCAGCTCGTCGGCCAGCAGCTGCGCGGCGTCCCGTGCCTGCTGCTGGTCGACCCCCGCCACCGGGACGTGGACGTGGAAGCCCTTCGACCCGGTCGTCTTGAGCAGCGTGGGCAGGTCGAGCTCGTCGCACAGTGCGAGGACGTGCTCGACCGCCACGCGGGTGTGCTCGACCGGCGCGGTGTCCGGTGGGTCCAGGTCGAGGATGACCTCGCGCGGCTGCCACGGCGCATCCGCCGACCAGGTCCCGACGTGCACCTCGACGGTGCCGAACTGGGCGAGGGCGACGAGGTGCCCGGCGTCGTCCAGGATGACGTGGTCGATCTGCCCGTCGTCGGAGCTCTCGCTGGGCACCACGGCGTGGCTGACCCAGGACGGCATCCCGGCCGGGATGTTCTTCTGGAAGAACACGTCCCCGCCGGTCCCGTCGGGTGCACGCTTGGCGCTGACGAGCCGCCCGTGGCAGTGGGCGACGGTGCGGTCGCCGACCAGCCGCCAGTGCTCGGCGAACTGCCGCTTCGTCACGCCCGGCACGAGCTCCTTGTCCGGGCTGGACAGCTGCACGGTCCGGTCGCCCACGGTGATCGCCACCCGGTCGCTCATGCCGGTGCCTCCAGCAGGTCGGCGAGGACGGCGTCGAGGTCCGCGACGCACTCGGGCGGCAGGGACTCGATCGCGTCCTCGGTGCACCGCAGCACGGGGATGTCCAGCGTGATCCGCGTCGCCGGCAGACCCGTGGTCGTCAGCGTGACCGACCGCGTCGCGCGACGGCCCGGCAGGCGGTACGGGGTGTGGCACGCGGCGCACCGCAGCGTGCTGCGGAACCGCGTGCGCTCCGCGACGTCGAGCAGGTCGTGCGTCTCGGCCACGGCGGCGTCGACGTCCGCCGTCACCCGTCGGTGGCCGTCGGGGCACGCGTAGGCGACGGGTGCGTCGAGTGTGCCGCGAACCGTGCCGTGTGCTGCCTCCCGGCCGGTCCCGGCGGGCGTCAGTGCTGCGCCGCACGTGGTGCATGTCGGTGTCATGGCGCACCGTCCAGGTGCTCGAGGATGCCCAGCACCGCACGGAGGGCGACGGCCGGCGTGGCAGCACGGACGACCGGGTCGTCGAGGTCACGGGCGACGAGGTCCTCGGTCAACCGCCAGGTGCCGAGCCCGACCACCGGCGTGCCGCGCCGCAGCGCGAACGCCAGCTCGGACAGGGTGCCCCAGGCCCCGCCGATCGCGACCACCGCGTCGGCAGCGCGCACCACCAGGGCGTTGCGGGCCTCGCCGAGGCCCGTCGGGACGGTCACCGTCGGGCGGACCACCGCATCGTCCGCGTCCTCGCCGGGCAGCACGGCCAGGGTGACGCCACCGGCGTCGCGCGCACCGGCGGTCGCGGCCGCCATCACCCCGCCGCGGCCACCGGTCACGACGACGACCCCTGCCTCGGCGAGCCCGGCGCCGATCGTCCGCGCAGCGGCACGCTCGTCGTCGCTCGCGTCGTCGGGGCCGATCACCGCGACCTGCACGACGTCCTCGTCCTCTTCGGTGGCCGTGACGCTAGTGGGTGCACACGCGACCGCCGTCCGTTCGTATGCTGCGCTCCCTCCCGGTTGGAATCGAAGCGCCATGCCCACCGTCTCCCGCGACCGCGTCAAGTTCGACGAGGACGGCCTCGTCACCACCGTCGTCCAGCAGCACGACACGGGCGAGGTGCTGATGGTCGCCTGGATGAACGCCGAGGCCCTGCACCACACGCTCGAGACGGGCGAGGCGTGGTTCTGGTCGCGGTCACGGCAGGAGCTCTGGCACAAGGGTGCGACGAGCGGCAACGTCATCGAGGTGGTCGAGGTCCTGATCGACTGCGACGGCGACACGCTCGTGGTGAAGGGCGACGTCGGCGAGGGTGTGGCCTGCCACACCGGCGCCCGCACGTGCTTCCACGCCTCGCTCGCCGCCCCCGGCGCCGGCTGACGCAGCCGGGTGCGATCGCGACGGCCCACACCTCGACCGGGTGCGCTTCGCGCAGGATGACGTCGAAGGTGCACCCGGTCGTGGAAGCTGCCGTCGGCGGTGCACCCGTTCGAGCGTGCCGGGCGCGAACCGGCACCGGGTGCGGACCGAGTGTCCGCGGCCGCCGTAGCCTCTCGACCAGGTCTCCCGACGGACGAACCCGATGCAGGTCCACCCCTCCCGCGAGCGCTTCCTCGAGCTCGCTGCCGA
>CAYMGL010000060.1:0-11975 GCA_964389945.1 uncultured Actinomycetota bacterium | reverse complement strand
CCGGAGTCGCCGACCAGCAGCATCCCGCGGTGGTGCAGCGGCGTGCGGTTGATCCCCATCGGGATGGGGCTGGTCATCAGCCTGCCGCGGTTGGCGTCCGGGTCGATCTCCCACTCGTCCGCCAGGCCGGTGGCCCACTGCGCGAGCATGTCGCGGTAGTTGGTCCCCTGGAACCCGGGGGAGGTGTCGAGCAGGCCGAGGCCGATGTTCAGCTCGCCGGAGTCCAGCGGGAAGATCCAGCCGTAGCCGCTCAGCAGCTCGCCCTCGGCGTTGGTCAGGTTGAGGTAGCTGGAGATCCAGTCGTCGTCGGCCCGCGGGCTCTCCCAGTAGCCGCGCGCCGCGACCGCCATCGGCCGGTCCTTGCGCCGGTGCAGGCCGATCTGGCGTGCGAGCTTGCCGCTGGCACCGTCCGCGGCGATCGTCACCGCGGCACGGACCGTGCCGGTGGCGCCGGTCTCCCGGTCGAGCCAGCGGACACCGGCGACACGCTGCTCGGTCTCGTCCTGCCAGACGACCTCGGTGGCCGTGATGCCCTGCCAGAGCTCGGCACCGGCGGCCACCGCGTGGTCGACCAGCGTCTTGTCGAACAGGCTCCGGGCGCAGGTGGCGCCCCAGCCGGGCCAGTCGTCGAGCTCGGGCCACGGCAGCTCCATCACCGTGTGCCCGCCGTGGATGCGCAGCCCCTTCTGCGTCGCCCAGCCGTCCACGCGACCGTGCGCCTCGTCGGTCAGCCCGAGGTCGAGCAGCTCCTGCACGACGCGCGGCGTCAGGCCGTCACCGCAGACCTTGTCCCGCGGGAAGGTCTCCTTCTCGAGCACGAGCACGTCGTGGCCCAGCATGGCGAGGTACGCGGCGGCCGTGGCCCCACCGGGGCCACCACCGACGACCACGACGTCGACTGTCGTCTGCGCGCCACGAGGCGCGACGGTCGTCTGCGCGGACGGGTGCTCGGCCATGGCTCCCTCGGTTCCGGCGGGCTTGTGAAGTCTTTCACGAGCGTAGCGCTGGGCGCGCCCTCCGGTGATGGACGTTAGGGCTCGTCGGGACCGGCCAGACGGCCGAGCGCCGCGACGGCGCGTTGGAGCTCCTCCAGCGTCACCGTCGCACGGACCTCCGGGGCCCGCACCAGCTCCTCGGTGTCCTCCAGCACCCGGAGGTCGAGCACGAGCTCGACGTCGCCGCCGTCGTCGACCGGCTGGTCGAGGGCCGCGGCCAGCGGGCCGAGCTCGACGACGAGCGAGCGGACGCGCCCCTGGTCGACGAGCAGCCGCCCGTCGAGCGGTGCGGTCGTCGGCGGGCTCGGCAGGTCGCCGGGGACGACCCCGGCGAGTGCCGCGCCGGCCACGGCGACCGCACGGGCGAGGTCGAGCTCGACGTCGAGCTGGCCCTCGAACGGCTCGCGGTCGAGGTCGCCCTCGTGACCGACCGGCTCGGCGGCGCGCAGGAGCTGCTCGAGGGCGCCCCGCACCGACGTGCCGGCATCGACCACCTCGTCGTCGGCCGTCGCGGGGACCAGCCGGACCCACTCCCCGCCGGCCGCGGCCAGCACGGCGTCCCGGGCCGGGCCCTCGAGACCCGCCTCGTCGAGGGCCTCTGCGAGCCGGGTCCCGATCGCGTCGTCGGCGCCCGCGGACGCCGCCAGCGAGCCGAGGTCGAACCGGACGAACTGCGCACCGGGACCGGTGACCCGGACCTGGACGAGGTCGACGCTGGCCACCGTGAGCCCGACCGCGAGCCGGTCCGCCTCGATGACGCCGGCCGCAGCGGAGCCGGCCAGCAGCGCCGCCAGTGGACCTGCCTCCTCGCCGAGCCCGGCCAACGCGGCCTCGGGGGCGTCCAGGGTGAGGTTGAAGGCGAGTGTCTCGCTCACGGTGGCGGCGACGGCGTCGTCCAGCGCGGCGCGGCGCTGCTCCTCCTCGGACGGCGCGCAGCCGCCCAGCACCACGGCGGCGACCGTCGCGACGGCGACCCGGCGGGCGGTCCGGGGCCTCAGGCGTCCGCCCCGGGGAGCACGCCACGGTGCACGGCGACGATGCCGCCCGACAGGTCCTTGACCCGGACGTCCTGCCAGCCGGCGTCCTGGAGCCAGTCGGCGATCGTCCGCCGGTCGGGCCACGCCCGGATCGACTCCGCCAGGTAGGTGTAGGCACGGGGATCGGACGAGACGACCTCGGCGATCCGTGGCAGCGCCTTCATCAGGTACTCGAGGTACAGCCGGCGGAAGGGCGGCCAGGTCGGGGCCGCGAACTCGGCCACGACGAGCCGGGCGCCCGGCCTGGCCACCCGCGCGAACTCGGCCAGCGCCCGCTGCGGCTCGACGACGTTGCGCAGGCCGAACGAGATCGTGACCGCGTCGAAGCTGTCGTCGGCGAACGGGAGCCGGGTCGCGTCGGCGGCCACGAACGACAGCCCGATGCGATCGGCGTCGGGGTGCCGCCGGGCACCCTCCTGGAGCATCCCGAGCGACAGGTCCGCGGCGACCACGTGCTGGGCGCCCCGGCGCAGCAGCTCGATCGCCACCTCCCCCGGGCCCGACGCGACGTCGAGCACGACCCCGCCCGCCGGTGCCGCGGCGTCCGCGGTCACGCGGCGCCAGTGCCGGTCCTGCCCCAGCGAGAGCACGGTGTTCGCGAGGTCGTAGCGCCGGGCCACGCGGTCGAACATCGCCTGGACGAGCGCCGCGTCCTTGCCCTCCTGCCCGGCTGCGGGCAGGGCCGGGTCCCCCGGCTCGACGGGGCCGTCGGCGGCGTTCTCGGTGGACGCGGTCACGATGGTTCCTCGACTCGTGCGACCGGAGCGGTCGCGGCTGGCAGGCTAACGACGAGTGCATGGTTCGATGGACAGCGGGCTGCCCGCCCGCCATGGTTCGATGCACCGCCCGTGGCCGGGTGGCCACCGTGGGAGCTCGGACGGGGAGGGGCAGCCGTGACGGACGGGGAGCCGGAGCCGTTCGTGATGTCGATGGGCGCCGACGACGAGGACGACACCACGCCGGACGCGCCCGCCGAACCGGACCTGCCCGCTGACGAGGCGCCCGCGACCGGCGGCGAGCCGACCCCGTCGGCGGACGAGGGGGACGACCCGGCGCACGTGCTGCCCGGTGGCGTCGAGAGCATCTCCGACCTCATCGACGAGGCGTCCCGCACCGCCACCGAGCAGGCGGTCCGGGCCGCGACGGGGACCGCGCCCGAGGACCGCAGCAGCGACGTGTGGGGGACGCCGGAGGAGGACGAGGACCTCGACGCGCTGTGGTCGGCCGCGGCGGACCGGCACCGGGGCAGCCACGTGTTCGACGACGTGCTGGGGCCGGAGGACGGCTGGTCCTCCGACACCCGCCTGCCGCCACCGGCCGCCGACCCGACGTTCGACCACGACGACCCCGACGACGGTGCGCCGGAGGACGACGAGCCCGAGGTCTTCACGCTGAGCGTGGACGACGAGGAGGCATCACGACCCGGTCGCGAGGCCGAGGAGCCGCCGTCCGCCCCGCCGTCCGCCCCGGCGGACGACCACGACGTCGACGACCCCGAGCCGTTCCGCTTCGCCGCCGGGCCCGCGACGACCGCACCCGCCGCGGTCCCCGACCACGTCCCGACCGCGGGGGACGAGGAGCCCGACCTCTTCGCCTTCGCCTTCGACGAGACCGAGGACGGCTCGGGCCGCGACGGGCCGGACGCCGGCGCGCGCAGCGAGGACGGCGACGACCGGTCGCTGGCCGAGGCCGCGACGGCCGACGATGCTCCGGACGAACGCCCACCCCTGGAGGACCCCGTGGCCGACGAACCCGACGGCGACCGGCACGACGACGGGGACCTGTGGGGGGCCGCGTCGCTCTCCGACGACGACGCCAGCGAGCTGTGGGCCTCCGACGCGAAGCCCGACGAGGAGCCGGTGTGGGCACCGGCGCCCGAGGACGGGCCGTGGGCCCCGGAGGCCGAGACCGCGGCGCCGCCCCCGGCACCGGCGGCAGGCGACGTCGGGGACGATGCCGACGACGACGGCGCCTGGACGTTCGACGTCGGCGCGGCCGACGAGCAGCCGGCCGACGAGCAGGCCCTCGACGAGGAGCGTCCGGCCGCCGAGCGGGACGACGACGGCGACGAGCCGACCCTCGCGGAGAGCGCACGGCCTCGGGTCGACACGGGGTGGTCCGACCTGTCCGTCGAGCAGGCGACGTGGACGCTCGACCCGGTGCCGACCGGGGAGACCGACCCGTTCGCCACCGACGACGCGGCGACCCCGGACCCCGACGGGTTCACGGCCAGCCTCGACGACCCCGACGACGGGTTCCTGCCCGATGACGAGCCGCTCGCGCCCACCCGCGAACCGGACCCGCCCTTCACGACCGAGAAGGCCGCCCTCGGCGACGTCATCGAGGACCTGCTCGGCGACATGCCGGCGTCGCCACCCGGCGCGGCCGTCGAGCAGCCGGACGACGACCCGCTCGACGCGCTCGACGACGCGCTCGCGGACCTCGACCAGCTGGACGACGTCGCCGCCTCCACGCCAGAGGCGGAGGCGGCCGCGCCGACGGACGCGCCCGCGAGCATGGCGCCCCCGCCCGTGCCCGACGACATTCGCGACGAGCCGTCGGACGACCTCAGCGACCTCCCGCCACCGCCGAGCCCGGACGAGCCGACGGGCCCCACGGACGGGGCGGACGACACGGACGCGGACGCCGACGAGGACGACGCGCCCGACGACCCGACGCCCACGGCGGCGCCGACCGGCCTGAGCTTCTCGTCGAAGCCGAAGAAGCGCGGCCTGTTCGGCGGATGACCAACGGACGACCGGTGTGCTTCGGGCCGCGGGCCCGGCGTAGCCTCGATCGCGCCCCGACCGGAGACCACCAGCGGTGACCGAGCCCCTCGAGCCAGCCGACGCGGCCCTGGCGCGCGCGCTGCGCGAGGACGCCGGCGAGCTGTGGTCGCTGGAGGAGCTCGCCGCGCGCTCGGACCTGTCGCTGCCCCTCCTCGAGGCACTGGCGCGCGAGGGGCTCCTGCCGGAGCGTGAGGACGGACGCTTCAGCGAGCGCGACCTCGGACCGGTCCGGTCGGGTCTCGCCCTGCTCGAGGCCGGGCTGCCGCTCGACGAGCTGCTCCAGCTGGCCCGCGAGGCCGACGCCGCCCTGGCCGACATCGCCGAGGACGCGGTCGAGCTGTTCCTCGGGTTCGTCCGCGACCCCGTCCGCGGGACCACCGAGGACGACGACACCGCGGCCAGCACGCTCGTCGAGCGCTTCGAGGTCATGCTCCCCGAGGCCGAGCGCCTCGTCGGTGCCCGGTTCGGCCAGCTCGTGGCGGCCGCGGCCCGAGCGCGCGTCGCCGAGGCGGCGGACCCGGCATGAGCCACGCGACCGACGTGCGGGGAGGTCGCCGGTGAGCGACCTCGTCTGCGTGACCCGGGCGGTCGCGGACCCCGGGCCGCTCCTGGACCGGGTGCCCGCGCGCGGCGGCGTGGCGTGGGTCACCGGCCGCGACGGGCTCGTGGGTGCCGGCACGGCGCTGCGGGTCGACGCGCCCGCTGCCGCCGACCGGGTGGCGGTCGCCGAACGTGCCTTCCGCGACCTCGTCGGGCAGCTGGACGTGACCGACGAGGTCGGCGCGCCCGGCACCGGCCCGGTCGCGTTCGGCAGCTTCACGTTCGACACGGCCGCGGTGGGCTCGGTCCTGGTGGTGCCCGAGGTCGTCGTCGGTCGGCAGGGTGCGACCAGCTGGGTCACCCGCATCGGTCCCGCCGACGAGGTCGAGGCGGCCTTCGCCGCCGACCCACTGCCGCCGGTGACGCATCCCGAGCACGCACCCGAGGCCGACCGTCCCCGGCACGCCGGCGCCTCGGTGCCGGACGTGCGCTGGCTGGAGGCGGTCGCTGCGGCCGTGGACCGCATCGACGCCGGCGAACTCGACAAGGTCGTGCTCGCGCGCGACGTCGCGGTCTGGGCCGAGGCCGCCTTCGACGTCCGCGTCCTCGCCCGACGACTGCACGCCCGCTTCCCCGGGTGCGCGACGTTCGTCGTCGACGGCTTCGTCGGCGCGTCCCCCGAGCTCTTCGTCGAGCGCACCGGTCGCCACCTCACCAGCACCTCGCTCGCCGGGACCGCACCCCGCGGTGACGACCCCGACGAGGACGACCGGCTGGGCCGCGACCTGCTCGCCAGCGACAAGGACCGCCGCGAGCACGCGCTGCTCGTGGACGAGGTCGCCGCCCGCCTCGACGGCCGCCTCGCCGCCGTGCACCACGGCGCCGAGCCGCACCTGCTGCGCCTCGACAACGTGCAGCACCTCGCCACGCGTTTCGTCGGCGAGCTGCGCGAGGACGACGACGCGTCGGCGCTCGAGCTGGCCGACTGGCTGCACCCCACGCCGGCGGTGGGTGGTGTGCCCACGGACCGGGCGCTCGCGCTGATCGACGAGCTGGAGGGGCTGGACCGCGGTCGCTACGCCGGGCCGGTCGGCTGGGTCGACGCCGAGGGGGACGGCCAGTGGGGCATCGCCCTGCGCTGCGCCGAGGTCCAGGGTGCCCGGGCGCGGCTGTTCGCGGGGGCTGGCATCGTCGCCGGGTCGCTGCCGGAGGCCGAGCTCGAGGAGACCCGGGTCAAGCTGCGGGCGATGCGGTCAGCCTTCGCCGGCTAGCGCGTCGGCGACGGCGGCCCGCAGCGCCCGGTGCAGCGCCAGATTGGCCTCGCGGTCGGTGCGCACGTGCACGAGGTGGCGCCCGCCGGTGTCCAGGGCCGACCGGACCGCGTCGACGACCCCCTCCGGTGTCGTCGGTCGCACGTGGGCGAGCCCGTGGAGGCGGGCGAGGTCGGCGAGGTCACGGCCGTGGGGGGTGCCGAACACCCGCTCGAAGGCCGGCACGTGCTCGTGCTGCGGCAGGAACGAGAAGATGCCGCCGCCGTCGTTGTCGAGCACGACGAGGACGAGGTCGACGTCGTCGCCCGCCGGGTCGGGCGACAGGAGCCACGCGTTGCTGTCGTGGAGCAGCGTCAGGTCGCCGCACAGCCCCACGACCGGACCGCGGTGGGTCATCGCGACGCCCAGCGCGGTCGAGACGAAGCCGTCGATGCCGCTCGTGCCCCGGTTGGCGTGGACCGCCACGTCGGCGCGGTGCACACCGACGAGGTCCAGGTCACGGATCGGCATCGAGGACCCGACCACGAGCGCCCCGCCGGGTGGCACCGCCGCGGCGACGTCCCGGACGGTGCGCGGCTCACTGAGCGCATCGAGGTGTCCCGCGACGGCGACCCCGGCGACGCCGTCCGCCGCGAGCCAGGCGTCGCGCCAGGTCGGGTCGGTCCGTGGGTGGCGCGCCTGCAGCGCGGCCACGAGCGCGGCGATCGTGCGGTCGGGTTCGCCGCGGACCAGCGTGGCGTGCTCGAGGTCGGCCGCGCCCCAACCGCCGTGCGCGTCGAGGACCACCTGCGGGATCGCTGCCACCAACTGCGTCACCTCCCGGGCGACGGTGGTGCGACCCACGCGGAGCAGCAGCCCCGGTCGGTGCGCGCGGGCCCAGTCCGCGCTGCCGAGCAGCAGGCTGCCGTGGTCGACGACGCCCGGGCCCGCCAGTCCGGCGTGGGGTTCGGCCAGCACCGGCCACCCCAGCAGCCTGGCGAGCTCGGCGACGTCCCCGGCCGCTCCCCCGATGCCGCCACCGACGACGACGAGCCCGTCGGGGACCGCCAGCAGCGTGTCGAGCACCTCCTCCAGGACGTGGGGCGCGGGGACGTGCGGGCGGTCGACCGGCTCGGCCCACGGTGCGCCGGCCGGACGACCGTCGAGCGGGTGGCGGTAGGGCTCGGCCCGGCTGCGGCCGTCGTCGCTGACCGGCACTGTCGGCTCGCGGAACGGCAGGTTGCAGTGGACCGGGCCGGGCTCGCGCCAGCTGTCGATGCCGACCACGCCGGGCGTCTCCACCGGGCGGCCGACAGCGACACCGTGGGCACGGCAGGCGGTCCAGCGCCACCGCGCGACCTCCTCGGCCGTGGTGCCGGGGACCCCGAGGTCGACGGTCCAGCGCGGCGAGTCACCGAAGATGCCCACCTGCTGGATCGTCTGGTTCGCCCCGGTCCCGTGCAGCTCGGGCGGGCGGTCGGCGGTGAGCAGCAGCAGCGGCACGCGGTCGTGGTCGGCCTCGACGACGGCGGGCAGGAGGTTGGCGACGGCCGTGCCGGAGGTGGTGACGACGGCGGCGGGCTGACCCGTGGCCCGGGCGATCCCGAGTGCGAGGAACCCGGCGCTGCGCTCGTCCACCTCGGTGTGCAGGCGCAGGTCCGGGTGGTCGTGGGCGGCGACGACCAGGGCCGTCGAGCGCGACCCGGGGGCCATCACGACGTGCTCGACCCCGCAGCGGGCGAGCTCGTCGAGCACGACCCGGGCGGCTGCCGTGGCGGGGTTGGGCGCGGTGGGTCCGGCCGGCCGGGGCTGCAGCGTCACACGTACCTCCCGGCCGCCGCGTCGGCCGCGGCGAGACGGTCGAGCAGGTCGGCGGTCTGGTCCGGCGTCGGCGCAGCGGCCTCGAGCAGCTGCGGGTCCGGGACCGGTCGCCGGACGCGGAGCGCCCCGTCGACCGGGACCAGCGGGTCCACGGTGACGTCGTTGGCCAGCAACGGCTGCGTCCCGAGGCCGCAGGCGTACGGCAGCTCGGGCAGCGCGGCCGCGAGGGCGAGTCCCGCCGCGAGGCCGATCGACGTCTCGACGGCCGAGCTGACGACGACCGGCAGCCCGCCGGCCCCGGCCACCTCCAGCGCTCGGTGCACCCCGCCCAGCGGCTGGACCTTCAGCACGAGCACGTCCGCAGCCCCCGCCGCCACGACGCGTGCCGGGTCCTCCGCCGTGCGGATCGACTCGTCGGCCGCGATGGCCACGTCGGTCCGGCCGCGCAGGTCGCGCAGCTCCTCGAGCGTCGCGCACGGCTGCTCGACGTACTCGAGGTCGTACCGGTCGAGACGGGCGATGGCGACCGCCGCGCTGGCCACGTCCCAGGCCCCGTTCGCGTCGATGCGGACCGCGCCGTGGGGCCCCAGCGCGTCCCGCACCGCCGCCACGCGCGCGACGTCCTGCGCCAGGTCCTGCCCGGTCTCGGCGACCTTCACCTTGACCGTCGCGCAGCCGCTGCGCCGGACGAGGTCGGCCGCCGTGTCCGGGTCGACGGCCGGGACGGTCGTGTTGACCGGCACGACGTCGCGGACGGCCGCAGGCCAGGCCGTGGTGGCGGCCTCGCGGGCAGCGGCCAGCCAGCGGGCCGCGTACTCGGGGCCGTACTCGGGGAACGGCGAGAACTCGCCCCAACCGGCCGGCCCGCGCAGGAGCACGCCGCTGCGCTCCTCGACGCGGCGGAACCGCAGCCGCAGGGGCACGCGGAAGGGTCGGAGCAGGTCGATGCTCACCCGGACGCCCCCTGCGCCACGGCCACGCCGACCGCCAGCAGGACGCCGTACGCGAGCTGCCCCTGGGCCGTCGCCTCCAACGCGCGGACGAGCGAGAGGCCGGTCGCCCCTCGTCGCACGATCCCGACGGCACGCGCGAGCAGCGGGGCCGCCAACAGTGCCAGGAACGGCCAGGGCGACCCGAGCAGCGGCCACAGCGCGAGCGGCGCGAGGGCCGAGAGGGCGACCAGGGCGACGAAGAGCCGGCGCGTCGCGGGCTCGCCGATCCGCACCGCGAGGGTGCGCTTGCCCGTGGCGGCGTCGGTCGGCACGTCACGGAGGTTGTTGACCACGAGCAGGGCCGTGGCGAGCGCGCCCATCGCGGCGCCGGCGATCAGCGGCGCGAGGGCAAGGGTCTCGTCCTGCACGTAGGTGGTGCCCGCGGTCGCCACCAGCCCGAAGAAGACGAACACGAACAGCTCGCCGAGCCCGAGCGACGCGTACGGCCGCGAACCGCCCGAGTAGCCGAGCGTCGCCAGGATGGCGGCGACCCCGACCAGCAGCAGCTCCCAGCCGACCAGCACCACGAGGATGCCGCCGGCGACCGCCGCCACGCTCAGCGCGACGACCATGGCGCGTCGCATCGCCTCGGGTGCCACCAGGCCACTGGCGACCATCCGGCGCGGCCCCGTCCGCTCCTCGGTGTCGACCCCGCCGACGCCGTCGAAGTAGTCGTTGGCGTAGTTGACGGCCACCTGCAGCGAGAGCGCGGTGACGAGCGCCAGCGCCGCCCGCCCCCACACGACCTCGGTGGCCAACGCCGTGCCGACAACCACCGGCGCCACCGCCGCCGGCAGGGTGCGCGGCCGCGCTCCCTCGACCCAGACCTGCACGGCTCCTCCAGACAGACAGACCGCACGAGACCGTAGGCGGCCCGTCCGGGTCCACGGACCGGGATCGACCACCGGCCGGACGCCGTAGCGTCGCGGTGCAGGAGGTGGTCCGTGCCACGACTCGTCGCCCTGCTGCACCGCGACCCGGCAGCGATGCTGCGCGGGCTCGACGCGGTGTGGGCCACCGGCGACGCGGCCCTGCCGCTCGACGCGACCGCGCCCCCGGCACACCTCGACGCGGTCGTCGACGCGCTGGCACCGGCCGAGGTGCGCAGCGACGCCGGCACGGACCTGCGCGACGACGCCCCGCCCGTCCGCACCGGCACCGCCGTGGTCGTCACGACGTCGGGGTCGACGGGGACACCCCGCGGCATCGTGTTGTCGCACGCCGCCCTCGACGCCTCGGTCGCCGCCAGCCGACGACGTCTGGGCGCGGCCGACGGGGTCCCGTGGCTCGGGGTGCTGCCCCTGCACCACGTCGCCGGGATCAGCGTCGTGCTGCGCGCCCGCGCGGCCGGGACCGAGCCGCTGCTCCACCGCCGCGACACGGCTGCCGTCGTCGACGCGGCCCCGCCGGCCTGGATCTCGCTCGTGCCCCGGCAGCTGGACCGCCTGCTCGCCGCCGGCGCCGACCTCGCCCGGCACGCGGGCGTCCTGCTCGGTGGCGCAGCGGCCGCGCCCGAACTGCTCGAGCGCGCAGCCGCTGCCGGTGTGACCGTCGTCACGTCGTACGGGGCGACCGAGACGTGCGGCGGCTGCGTGTACGACGGGCGGCCGCTGGACGGCGTCGAGGTCGCGCTGGGCGATGACCGCCTCGTCCGACTGCGAACGCCGACGATGGCCGACGGTGTCCGGACCGGGGACGGGACCGTGACGCCGCTGACCGACGACGACGGCTGGTGGACGACGAGCGACCTCGGCACCTACGCCGACGACGGACGGCTGGTCGTCCTCGGTCGCGCCGACGACGTGGTCGTCAGCGGCGGCGAGAACGTGCCGTTGCCCGCCGTGCGCGACGCCCTCGCCACGCTCCCGGGACTGCGGGCCCACGGCGTGGTCGGCCTGCCCGACGACCGCTGGGGCACCGCGGTCACCGCGGTCGTGGTGCCCGCGGCACCGGACCACGCGCCGACGCTCGCCGAGCTGCGGGCGGCCCTCGCACCCCTGTTGCCGCGCACGTGCCTGCCGACGAGACTCGTGTCCGCGCGTGAACTCCCTGTGACCCCCCTCGGGAAGCTCACGACGCGCAGCGTGCTGGCAGCGCTCGACCGCGGCGACGCGGACCAGGAACGTCACTGACGCGCAGTCAGCGCGCGTCTCGAGAAGTAGCAAATTCGTTCGCTGACTGCACCGAACCGTGCAGGCGAGGGCACCGAACCTCCCACGACCCTGCGCGGAGCGGGGCCCAGCCGCCACCCGAGGACCGACCGCCATGGCAGCGCCGCGACTTCGTCCGGTACCCGACGTCGGCGACCACAGGTCGCCCGACGAGCTGCTCGTTGCCACGGCGAAGGGCGACACCGAGGCCTATGCCGCGCTGTTCGACCACGTCGCGCCGAAGGTGGTCGGTGTCTGCCGACGGGTCGTCCGCGACCCGGCGCGGTCCGAGGAGGTCGCACAGGAGGTGCTGACCGAGGTCTGGCGGAGCGCCAAGCGCTTCGATCCCGACAAGGGCAGCGCGATGACGTGGATCATGACGATCGCCCACCGGCGGTCCG
>CAYMGL010000059.1:0-11990 GCA_964389945.1 uncultured Actinomycetota bacterium | reverse complement strand
CCGAGATCGGCTACAACATCGTCGACCTCGGCCTCGTCTACGACGTCGAGAAGCCCGAGCCGGGCCATGTCCACGTCCGCATGACGCTGACCGCGATGGGCTGCCCGCTGACCGAGGTCATCCAGCAGCAGGTGACGATGGTCATGCTGGCCTTCCCGGGTGTCGAGAGCGCCGACGTCGAGTTCACGTTCTCGCCGCCGTGGAGCCCGGACATGATCGCGGACTACGTCCGTGAGGAGCTCCGTGCGATGGGCATGAACGTCTGAGCACCGAGACCCTGCAGCTCGTCCACGACGGCGTGCGTGTGCACGCCGTCGTCGACGGTGCCGGCGGGGGTCCGACGGTCCTGCTGGTGCACGGCGTCTGTCTGTCCCACCGCAGCTGGGACCCGCTGGTGGCGCCACTGGTCGCCGACGGCTGCCGCGTGGTCCGCGTCGACCTGCGTGGCCACGGTCGCAGCGACCGTGTGCCCGGCGGCTACGACCTCGCGGGCTACGTCGCCGACGTCGAGGCCGTGCTGGACCACCTCGACGGTCGGGTCGTGCTCGTCGGGCACTCCCTGGGCGGCGTGACCGCCGCCGCCGTCGCCCAGCGCCGCCCCGACCGGGTCGCGCGACTGGTGCTCGAGGACCCGGCGCTGCTGCTCGCCCGCCCGGCCGAGACGGCCCCGACCGGCCCGCTCATCGACATGTTCCGCCTCATCCGGGCCGGTGCCCCGGCGCTGCAGGCCTCCGGGGTCGACGAGACCCGCCTCGCCGAGCGGCTCGCCGCCACCCGCACACCGTTCGGCGTGACCGCTGGCGAGCGGTACCTGGACGACGCGATGGCGGCGTGGGCCGACGGCCAGCTCCACCTCGACGTCGACGTCCTCGACCCGATCATCGACCCGCCGGGGGCGCACCTCGGGCCGGCCTTCGACATCGATGCGCCGATCCCGGTGCCGACGCACGTGGTCGCGGCCGACATCACGGCCCCCAACCGCGTGACCAGCCGTGAGGACGAGCGGCGCCTCCTCGCTGCGTCGCCGCAGGCCGTGTTCGACCGTGCAGCGGGCGGTGGACACAACCTCCACGACGAGCCGGCCGGTCGGCAGCAGGTGCTGGCGGCCGTGCGTGCGGCCGTCGACGCGGTGGTGCAGCCGGCGGTGTGAGCGCGCACGGGGCAGGAGTCCCGGCGTGGGACGGCGAAGTCCCTCGCACACCGTCCTCCGGGAGCACCACATGCGCCGCACCACCACGCTCGTCCTCTCCGCCGCACTCGCCGTCGGCACCGTCGCGGCGACCGACGGCCTCGAGTCGTCGCTCACGACGCCCGAGCGCGTCTACGCGCACTGCGGCGACACGCAGAAGGTCAGCAACGTCGAGGGCGGCACGCCGTTCGCCGCGGACACGACCCCACCCGCAGCGTCCTTCACCGCCGGCGGGGGCTGTGGCACCGCGGACGTGGTGCTGAGCCCCGTCGAGAACGAGGCCGGTGAGTTCCTCGAGTTCACGGCGACGCACACGGGTGAGCTGGATGCCCTGACCCTCGAGCTGCACATGATCGACGCCGGGATCGTCCGCGTGAGCGAGACGGCACCGACGGGTGAGCTGCCCGATCCGGGTGACCCCGTCCCCGGGCTGGCCTTCGACGAGATCTACGCCGAGACCACCGTCTTCGTCACGACCGCCGACGGCGACGTCCGCGGCTTCAGCGGCGAGGCACGGTTCCCCTCCGAGCGCTCCGACACGGGCATCAGCACGCGGCTGCGCATGACGATCACCGACATCGGGCTCGTCGGGGACCTCGCCGGGGAGCAGACCGTGACCGTCCGGGTCAAGACCGCCGACTACTACAACGGTGACTCGGGCGGCTGGGTGCTCGACGCGACCGAGGTCCCGACCGGCATCACGTTCAACCCCGCGGTCGAGGACTGGGCGCCCTACCAGGTCGCCAGCTTCTGACCCTCAGGCGTCCGGGTCACCGGTCGCCAGCCACGCCTCCCAGGCGCTGGCGACCATCTCGCGCAGGTCGCGCTCGCCCGTCCAGCCCAGCTCGCGGGCGATGCGGTCGGCACTGCCGACGATCCGCGGCGGGTCGCCCGGGCGGCGCGCCACGACCTGCGGTTCGAGGTCGATGCCGGTGACGTCGCGGATCGTGTCGACGACCTCGCGCACGCTGGACCCGGCGGCGGTCGAGACGTTGAGGACCGTCGGCAGCGGACCGTCCTCCAGCGCCGCGGCCGCAGCCACGTGGGCCTCGGCGAGGTCCGTGACATGGATGAAGTCGCGCACGCACGTGCCGTCCGGGGTGGGGTAGTCGCCCCCGAAGATCAACGGTGGCTCGTTGCGCGTGATCCGGCGGAAGACCATCGGGATGAGGTTGAACACGCCCGTGTCACCGAGGTCCGGCGCGCCGGCGCCGGCGACGTTGAAGTAGCGCAGCGACGTGTGGCGCAGGCCGTGGGCCGCGGCGGTCTCGCGCAGCAGCCACTCACCAGCGAGCTTCGTGGTGCCGTACGGGGACAGCGGCCGCGGTGGCTCGTCCTCGGTGACCAGGTCGACGTCGGGTTCGCCGTAGCAGGCGGCGCTGGACGACAGGACGACCGCCTCGACCCCGGCGTCCACCGTGGCCGCGAGCAGCGACCGGAAGCCCTCGACGTTCTGCTCCCAGTAGAACAGGGGGCGCTCGACGGACTCGCCGACGGCCTTCTTGGCGGCGAGGTGGATGACGCCCGTGCAGTCGTGGGCCCGCAGGGCCGCAGTGACCGCCGCGGTGTCCAGCACGTTCGCCTCGACCAGCGGGACGTCGGCGGGGACCTTCGACGCGACGCCGCTGGACAGGTCGTCGAGCACGACGACGTCGCGGCCGGACGCCCGCAGCGCCCGGACCACGTGTGCGCCGATGTAGCCGGCGCCGCCGGTGAGCAGCCAGGTCATGGCGCGCGAGGCTACTGACCAGACCGACGGGGCCGATCCAAGTACCGTCGCGCCTGCCCCTCGTGCTCCCTCCCATCCTGGAGTCTCCGTGGTCACCCGACTCGGGATCCTCACCGGTGGCGGTGACTGCCCCGGCCTCAACGCGGCGATCCGTGCGATCGTGCGTCGCGCGGACCAGCACAACATCCAGACCTTCGGGTTCGAGAACGGCTGGGAGGGTGTCCTCGCCGCGGAGGTCAGGCAGCTGACGATCGCCTCGACGCGCGGGCTCCTGCACCGTGGCGGGACCATGCTCGGCACGTCCCGCGTCGACCCGTACCGCGAGGAGAACGGCGTCGAGCGCATCAACGACGCCATGGAGATCCACCGCCTCGACGGCCTGGTCGTCATCGGCGGCGAGGGCACGCTGTCGGCGACCAACCGCCTCCACCGCGACGAGGGCCTGCCGGTCATCGGGATCCCCAAGACGATCGACAACGACGTCGACGTGACCGAGTTCACCATCGGGTTCCTGACGGCGGTCGACACCGCCACGGAGGCCGTGGACCGGCTCCACTCGACGGCCGAGTCGCACAACCGGGTCATGGTGCTCGAGGTGATGGGCCGGCACGCCGGCTGGATCGCCACGTACGCCGGGATGGCGGGCGGTGCCGACGCGATCCTGATCCCCGAGGTCCCGTTCGACATCGAGAGCGTGTGCCGGCACCTGCGCCACCGCGCCGGGTCCGGCCGTGACTTCTCGATCGTCGTCGTGGCCGAGGGTGCGCAGCCGGTGGAGGGCACGTTGGAGCTGCCGACGCACCCCACCGACGAGTTCGGGCGGCCCCGACTGGGCGGGATCGGTCACACCATCGCCGCCGAGATCGAGGCCCGCACCGGGTTCCCGGCCCGCATCACCCAGCTCGGGCACGTGCAACGGGGCGGCACGCCCAACCCGTTCGACCGGCAGCTCGCGACCCGCATGGGGGTCAAGGCGGTCGACACCGCCGAAGCCGGGCACTGGGGCCAGATGGCGGCCTACAAGGACTTCCGGGTCCAGCCCGTGCCGCTCGCCGACGCGGTCGACCGGCTCAAGACGGTCCCGGAGAAGCTCTACCGCGTCGCCGAGGCGTTCTTCGGATGACCCACGACCTCGACCACCTCCTCACCACGGCGGTGGCGGCGGCCCGCAGCGCGGGCGACCTGCTGCTGGCCGCGCAGGAGCGACGCCGCGACGGCGAGGCGCTGGACGTCGACACCAAGACGACGCACACCGACCCCGTGAGTGAGGCGGACCGCGGCGCCGAACGAGCGGTCGTCGCCACCGTCCTCGCCGCGCGGCCGGACGACGGGATCGTCGGCGAGGAGGACCAGGGCGACCGCCCGGGCACGACCGGCCTGCGCTGGGTCATCGACCCGCTCGACGGAACGGTCAACTTCCTCCAGCACATCCCGCAGTGGTGCGTGTCGGTCGCCGTCGAGGACGACGCGGGGCCGCTGGTCGGTGTCGTCCACCATCCCGACGCCGACGAGACGTTCACGGCCGCCCGCGGCCGCGGCGCGTGGCTGGGGGAGCGGCGCCTGGCGGTGACCGACAAGGCGTCGCTGGACGAGGTCCTGCTGACGACCGGCTTCGCGTACGACCAGGCGCTGCGCCCGGGCCAGCTCGACGCCTTCGCCCGTTGGGGACGCGAGGTCCGCTACGTCCGGCGACTGGGCGCTGCGGCGCTCGACCTCGCCTGGGTCGCGGCCGCGCGTGGTGACGCCTACGCCGAGGCCGGCTTGCACCCGTGGGACTGGAGCGCCGGCACGCTGCTGGTCACCGAGGCGGGCGGGGAGGTCCGCCACGTCGACGTCGACTACGGCGGCGTGGTGCGTTCGACGATCGTGGCCGGTGGGCCGGCGACGCTCGAGCGGGTCGTCGACCTCGTGACCGCTCCTAGCTGATCACCGGGAGACGGCTGTCGTCGGACGGCCGCCGGCCCGTGGCGGCGAGGACGAACGAGAGGTCGTCGTCGTGGCCGGGGGCGCGGTCGCCCGGCAGGAGGTTGTCCAGCACCGTGGCGGTGATCGCCAGTGCCTCGGGCGTCACCACCTCCTCGAGACCCAACGCATGGCGCAGGTCCAGCCCGTGCACGGCCACCTCCACCACACGCGTGGGCAGGTAGTGGTCCAGCCGCAGCACGCCGAACGGCGTCGGGACACCACGGTCCGGTGGGGCCGCGTGCACGACCTGCAGCGCCCGCTCGTGCACGTCCTTCCACACCCGGGCGACGGCGCGGTTGTTCACCTCGGCGGCGAACTGCCGCGCCCGCTCGGTGATGGACGCGGAGTCCGCCACCACGGCGATCGTCGTCCAGTACGACAGCCAGCCGATGGACGGCGGCTCGGCCGGGAACTCCTCGGCGAGGTAGGCCCGCAGGCGGTCCACGCCGCGCACCAGGTGGGCGAGCAGCAGCTCCAGCGACCACGCGTCGCAGCGCGTGGGACGGGCGAGGTCGGCCGGACCGATGGCGCCGATGACGGCGTCCAGCGCGTCGAGCTCCATGACCAGGGCACGGACCGAGCGCTCGTGGTCGATCGGGCACGACCGCGTTGGGAGGTCAAGCACGGCTGCTCCCGCTCGGAGGTACTGCCGTGCACCGTAACCGGATGGCTCCGTGGGGTCACTACTCTCTGGCCGCCGGAGGTGCCCGTTGAACTGCCCGAACTGCCAGGAACCCGTCGCGGACGGCGCGCGCTTCTGCTCGTCGTGCGGGCACACGATCGGGGACCCCGACGGGACGGCGGTCGTGGGCGACGCGGACCACACGGCCGTGCTGTCGTCGGCCGGCGACCCGGGCGCGACCTCAGCGGCCCCGCCGTCGGGTGAGCTGCAGACCTGTCCCGCCTGTGGCGCCGACAACGCGGCCAGCCGCGTCCTGTGCGCACGGTGCGGCGCGGACCTCGCCTCCGGTGCGCGCCCCGGTGCGACGCCGGTCACGCACCACCCGGGACCGGCGGAGGACGTCGCCGGCGAGGTGCACAGCCCGCGTCGCACGGCCCGGACGGCGCTCGTCGTCGCGGTCATCATCGCGGTGGGTGGCGCGCTCGGCGTCCTGCTGGGCCTGGCGCTCTCGGCCGACGGTGGGTCGTCCGAGACCGCCTCCCCGGTGTTCGACCCGGGCGTCTACACCGACGAGCCGCAGCAGCTGCAGGTCACGGGTGTCGGTGCCTCCTCGGAGCGGCCCCCGGCGGGCGAGGTCACCTACGGCGCCGGCAACCTCGTCGACCAGGACGTCACGACGGCCTGGAGTCACGACCCGCAGGTCGAGGCAGCAGCCGACGTGGACCTGGCGCTGGCGCTGGCCGACCCCGCGTGGGTCACGTCGCTGACGTTCGCCAACGGGGCGCAGAGCGACGACCTCGCCTTCACCGCCGACGGCCGCGTCCTGCGGCTGCGACTGCTGGTGCGGGGCGATGCGACCGCCGAGCTGGAGCTGCTGGACCAGGCCGGGCTGCAGCGGGTCGAGCTGCCCGAGCCCGTCCTGGTCGACACGATCCGGCTGGTCGTGCTCGAGGCCGTCGCCGGCGACACCTACGACGAGATCTCGATCTCGGAGATCGTGGTCACGGGACATCCCGCCCAGGGTGCCGACCTCGCACGGATGCTCGACGACGAGGGTGGAGAGGACGACGGTGGCGAGGCCGACGGCTGACCGTCACTGCCAGACGAAGATCCGCACCGTGTCGCCCCGCGGCCGGGTCGTGCCCGGGTCGGGGTCCTGCTCGTCGACGATGCCGCGCGCCAGCGGCAGCAGCGTGGTGACGTAGCGGACGTCGACCACGAAGCCGGCCGCCTCGAGCGTGCGGACCGCCTGGGCCTCACGCATGCCCTCGACCCCGGGGACCTCCACCGGTTCGGGCCCGTCGGAGACGGTCAGCTCGACCTCGGCACCGCGGCGCAGGGTCGTGCCGGGCGGCGGGTTCGTCGCGACGACGGTGCCGGCAGGACTCGGGTCGAACCGACGCTCGACGACGCGGGCGACCAGTCCGAGGCCCACGAGCTCGGCGCTGGCGGCGCCCTCCATCTGGCCGGTGAGGTCCGGGAGGTCGACCGGCGCCGGGCCGTCGCTGACCGTGAGCGTGACCTCCGAGCCCTCCTCGACCGTGACGCCGCCGGCGGGGACGGCCTCGAGGACCGTGCCGGGCGCCAGCTCGTCGTCGTAGCCGACGGTCGTGGTGATGGTGAGGTCGAGCCCGAGCTCCTCGAGGGCGGCCCGTGCCTCGGTGACGTCTCGGCCCACCAGGGGCGGCAGCATGGCCGTGCGGGGGCCGGCGGACAGCGTCAGCACGATCTCGGTCAGCACCTGTCGTGACGGCTCGGTCACCGACTGGGTGACGACGGCACCCTCGGGGACGTCGCGGTCGAACGCACGCTCGTCCGCGACACGCACCCGGAAGCCTGCGTCCTCGAGGGTGGCCCGGGCGTCGCTGGCGAGCTCGCCCCGGACGATCGGGACGTCCGTCACGGGGGCCACGACCTGGTCGAACGCCACCCAGGCGCCGCCGCCGAGCAGCAGGCCGATCAGGAGCCACCGCACGAACGTGCCGAACCACCCGCTGCGCCTCCCGTCGTCCTCGTCGTCGTGCTCGAGGTCGTCGAGCACGCGGGTCGCGTGCTCGGGGATCACCACGGTGTGGTCGGAGCCGTCACGCAGGTCCACGGGGACCGGTCCCCCCGGCACGGCGTCGTGGAGGTCGCTGAGCAGCTCGGCGGCGTCGTCGTAGCGGTCGTCGGGGTCGAGCTCGGTGGCGATCCGCACGACCTCGTCGAGCGCACTGGACAGGCTGGGCACGAGCTCGCTGGGGGCCGGCACGGACTCCTGCAGGCGGCGCGTCGCGATGACCGCGGCAGTGCCGCCGTCGAACGGCGGCCGGCCGGTCAGGCACTCGTAGAGGACACACCCGAGCGAGTAGACGTCGGACCGCGCGTCGAGGTGGTCGCCGCGCGCTGCCTCGGGCGACAGGTAGTGCGGCGAGCCCACGACGGCGTCGGGCACGGTCACGGCGGCGGACGCGGTGGGGCGTGCGAGGCCGAAGTCGGCCATCTTGCTGGCACCGTCGTGGCCGACGAGCACGTTGCCCGGGGTGACGTCGCGGTGGACGATCCCGGCGTCGTGCGCCGCGGCCAGCCCGGCGACGGCGGGGGCCAGGACGGCGAGGGCCTCACCCGGCGCGAGGCGACCCCGTCGGGCGAGTGCGGAGCGCAGCGACGGACCGTCCACCACCTCCATGACCAGGTACGGCACGTCGCCGTCGAAGCCCCAGTCGTGGATCGTCACCACACCCGGGTGCCGGAGCCGGGCGGCGGCGCGCGCCTCACGCCGGAAGCGGTCCACCGTCTGCTCGGTGAGCAGGTGCGGGTGGAGGCGCTTGAGCGCGACCGGACGTTCGAGCTCGAGGTCCCGGGCGAGGTCGACGGTCGCCATGCCGCCGACGCCGAGCCGACGCTCGACGCGGTACCTGCCACCGACCACGGGGGTCGGGTGGGGCAGGTCGTCGGTGGGAGTCTGTACGGGACCAGTCACGGCGGTGAGCGTAGGACCTGTCGTGCCGTCAGCCGGCATGGCCGGACGGATCGGTGCGGTGTGCGTCGAACTGCGCCTCGAGGGAACTCACCCGATCGGTGAGCGTCGTCAGCGCCGCCTCGAGCGCGACCAGGTCGGAGGTCGCCTCGCCCAGCTGGAGCTCGAGGGTCGTGATGCGGTCGTCCACCTCGAGGCCCTGGGCGTCGATCGACGCCGCGACGGCCTCGAGCTCGGCCTCCACGGCCGTGATGCGGCCCGACACGGCCTCGAGCTCGGCCAGCAGGGCCTCCCGGTCCTCCTGCGCCGCCGGGTCGGGGGCACCGAGCTCGGTCAGTGACGAGCGCAGCCGCTCGTCGGCCTGCTCGAGCTGGGCGACGCGGTCGACCAGCGCCTGGTCGGTGCAGCCGACGAGCAGCACGACGAGCAGCGGGACGGTCAGCAGGCGGGGGAGGTGCACGGTGCGGGGACCTTCGTCGTGGGCTCGGCAGGGTCGCGCGCGGGCGACGAACGGGCAACGAGGCGGTGCGGTGACGGCTCGTACGATCGCCGCCACGACAGCACGCGACAGGGTCACGGACCACCCGGTGAGCGACACCACCACCCTCGAGGCGGACCTGACGGAGCTCGGCTTCCGCCAGGTCGGCCAGAGCCGTGGTCGCCCGCAGTGGGCGGCCGGTGTCAACCGCTACCTCCAGTTCACGCTGTACCTCGAACCCGCGTCGATCCTGCTGACGTGGCGGTTCGGGCTGGGTGAGTTCATGCTCGACCGCGGCTGGCAGATCGGTGGTGCGGAGTCGGCGTCGCAGGAGCTGTACCCCCAGCGGGACGTCCGGCTGCCGGCGGATGCCGAGGCCGTGGCCGCGGAGATCCGGCGCACGCTCGGCCAGCTGCAGCTCGACCTCGGGGACCCGGGCCTGTGACCGACCACGTGGACGACCCCGGCGCGGCGGGACTGGTGGACTGGGGCCGGACCGGCCGTCGCGTCCGCGCCAGTGTCCTGGTCCTGTCGGCGTTGGTCATGCTCGCCTGGGTCGTGGTCTCGCTGGCCGGTGACGGGTTCGACCCCGGGACGCTCGGTGGTCTCGTGGGCCTGGCGTTCGTCGTGCTCTTCGTCGTCGAGCTGGTCGTGGTGGGCGGCGCCGCGCTGCGCGGGATGCTCCGTGCGGGGGAGCGGGGCGAACGGCTGTCCAGCCAGGGGGTCGGGCTGTTCCCCCCGCGCATGCCCAGTGCCGAGGAGCGCGGCCTGCGCGACGAGGACCAGGCGGCCGACGAGCCTCAGTGACCCTCGGTGCGGGCGTGCTCGTCGCGGAAGGCCGCCACGTCGGCCACCGTCACGGCGTCGCAGCGCTGCAGGACGCCCCACGCGGTCAGCGTGACCGGTGACGTGGCCGCGGCGTACGGCGTGACCACCAGGCCGTCGACCTCCTCGGGGAGCCGCTGCACCTCCTCGACCGTGGCCGCCGGCAGCGTCGGGTCGTAGGCGACGACGATGCCGCCCTGCTCGAGGACCCGGACCTGCTGCGGGCCGCTCACCTCCTCGAGGTAGGTGCCCGCGTCGAGGGGGCGCCCACTGCTGTGCCAGCCGCTGGTGGGCGGCGAGGACGAGTACGGCACCGGTGGTTCCTGGTCACCCAGCAGGTGGCTGCCCTCCTGCAGCTGCGGCCGCTCGACCGGGTCGCAGTCCGCGGCGGCGGACGGGTCCCCGCCCGTGGTCGCGCAGCCTGCGAGGACCGCGCCGACGGCGAGCAGTGCCAGCCGCCTCATGCCCGCTCGACGGCATCCCGCAGCAGCGACGGCACGACCGGCCCGTCGAAGCGGTCGACGACGACACCGTCCGCGCCGATCACCCAGGTCCACGGCTCGGAGGGCAGCTGCAGCTCGTTGACGACGTCCGTCGGGGTCACGCCGGCGTCGTTGTAGACCTCCGCGTGGACGAAGGCCACGTCGTCGCGGCCCAGGTCGCCCTTGACCGTCTCCAGCACGTCGATGACGGGGCCGCACACGGCGGTCTGGCAGAAGCGCGGGGTCGCGACGCTGAGCACGACCGGTCCGGTCCCGAGCAGCTCGTCCAGCGAGGTGCCGTGCATCGAGCACTGCGGCTCGCGCGTGCACAGGTCCTCGAGCGCGCCCTGGTCCTCCTCGGTCGGGGTGGCGACCACGGGGAACGTCGTCCCCGGTGGGTAGGTCGTGGACTGCTCGGGCGTGCGCGCCGAGAAGGCGGCGACGCCGGCGGCCTCACCGCCGACCTGGACGACCGCGTCGAACAGCCCGGCCTCCTCCAGCTCGACGTCCGCCACGTAGATGCCGCGCTGCCCCAGCCCCTCGCCGTAGTACAGCGGCTCGACCGGACCCGCGACGACCTCGCCCTCGCGCACGACCCACAGTTGGACGTCCTGGTCGAGCAGTGGCTGCTGGTCCGCGTCGAGCACGCCGAACGGGATGCGGCCGGTCGGGCCCGTGAGGACCTCGAACGTCGCCACGATCGGGGTGAGGGTGGCCGGGACGTCGAGTCCCACGGCGGCGATGGCCTGGTCGGAGATGTCCTCGGCCGCTGCGGGCGACGTGGCGCCGGCGTCCTCGCTGGGGGTCTCGGTCGTGCCGTCACCGGAACCGGCGCAGGCGGCGAGGAACGCTGCGAGCGAGGTGGTGCCGGTGGCGCGCAGCAGCGAGCGGCGGGAGATGGGTGCAGCCACGGCGGTGGGCTCCATCGGTGTCGGGGGGTCGGTGGGGAACAACGGCACGGTACCGACGTGGGTTCCCACGCCGACCCTGTGGCACGCTCGCGCTGTGCCCCCGTCGACCCGCTCCCGTGCCGTGACCCTCGTGGTCGCGCTGGCCGCGCTGCTCGGTGGGTGCAGGACGGCGCCGCCCGAGGAGCCGGTGGCGGACCCGGTCCTGGTCGGGACCGGCCAGCAGCCGGAGTCGCGGTTGCTCGCCGGGGTGATGGTCCAGCTGCTCGACACCGCCGGGGTCGCTGCCGAGGTCGTCGAGCTGGCCGACGCCTCGGACGCCCGACGGGCGCTGGAGCTGGGCGACGTCGACGTCGTCCCGGCCTACACGGGCGAGGCCTGGCTCGAGGTGCTCAACCGGGCCGACCCGCCCAGCGACCAGGCGACGTCGCTCGCGCGCGTCGCCGAGGCGGACGAGGCCATCGGCCTGCTCTGGCTGCGACCGCCGATCACCGGCGACGGGCTGGCCGCCCCGCCGGCGGACGCGACGTTCGCGTTCGTGGTCGACGAGGAGGGGCCGCACGGCGACGTGACCACGATGTCGCAGCTCGCGACGCGACTGGGACAGCTCGCCGCACCGGTGCTGTGCGTCGACCCGGCCTTCGCCGAGCGGGAGGACGGCCTCCCGGTCGTGCTGGATGCCTACTCCATCGCGCCGGACTCGGTCGAGCGGCTCGGCACCACCCCGTCGGAGGCCGTGCTGGGCGTGGCGGCGGGGGAGTGCGACGCTGGTCTGACGAGCGCGACCGACGGGACCGCGTGGGCGCTGGGGCAGCGACCGCTGGTCGACGACC
>CAYMGL010000058.1:0-12254 GCA_964389945.1 uncultured Actinomycetota bacterium | reverse complement strand
GTCGCCAGCCGTTGCATCGCGGTGGTGAAACCGTCGACGGTCGAGCGTGGGGACGAGCGGCGGTCGCGCCAGGCACCGGGAACCAGGACTGCAGCCCACAGGCCCACCAGCAGCAGGACGGTCGTCGTCGTCACCGGCACGGCCTCGTGGTCTGGGCGGTCGCCGACGATCGGCTCGTCGGCGCTGCCACGGTATGCCCGTGCGCCCTGCGGACGTGGGAGGCTCGACGGTTCTGCCGACGACCCGACGGCGGCCGATCCGACGTCCCCACGAGCCACAGCACCCCCACCAGCCACGGCGGGGAGGGTCAGGCCCGGTCCTCGGCGACCCAGGTCCCGGAGCGGCCGCCCTCCTTGCGCAGGAGACGGACGTCGGTGAGCACCACGTCGCGCTGGACGGCCTTGACCATGTCGTAGACCGTCAGTCCGGCCGTGGTGCACGCGACCAGCGCCTCCATCTCGACCCCGGTGCGGTCCGCGGCCCGAGCCGTTGCCGTGACGTGGACCGCACCGGCCGCCACGTCGACCTCCAGCTCGACGTCCACCGACGTCAGCGCCACCTGGTGGCACAGCGGGAGCAGCTCGGGCGTCCGCTTGGCGGCCTGGATCCCCGCGATCCGGGCCACGGTCCGGGCGTCGCCCTTGGGCAGGTCGCCGTCGGCGAGTCGCTGCGCCGTCGCAGGCGACAGTCGCACGGTGCACGCTGCCACCGCCATGCGCGTCGACGGCGCCTTGCCGCCGACGTCGACCATCCGCGCGGTCCCGTCCTCGTCGAGGTGGGTCAGCCGGTCACCGTCGCCGCTCACTGGACGAGCAGCAGGACCGGGACCGACTCGCCGGCCCACGCCGTGTCGGTCCCGGCGTCGACGATCGCCAGGCCGTCCGCCGCCGACAGCGCCGACAGCACGTGCGAGCCCTGCCCGCCGCTCGGCGTCGCACGCCAGCGGCCGTCCTGCTGCTCCAGCCGGACCCGCACGAAGGTGCGCTTGTTCTTCGGCGTGCGCACGTCCTCGGCGAGGCTCGCCCGCACGAGCGGCCGGTCCAGGTCCGAACGACCCTGCATGCGGCGGATGGCGGGTCGGGCGAACAGCTCGAACGACACGAAGGTCGAGACCGGGTTGCCGGGCAGCCCGAGCAGCGGGGTGTCCCCGACCCGTCCGAGCAGCTGTGGCATGCCCGGCTTCATCGCGACCTTGCGCGGCATGGCCTCGCCGAGCTGGCGCACGACGTCCACGAGGTGGTCGTGGCGGCCGGCACTGACACCACCGGTGGTGATGATCAGGTCGGCGTGGCCGGTCGCGGAGTCCAGCGCCTCGGTCAGCCGGCGCCGGTCGTCGCCGACGATCGGCAGCTTCTGCGCGAGCGCGCCGGCCTCGCGCACCATCGCGCGGACCATCGGGCCGTTCGAGTCGCGCAGCTGGCCCGGTCCGGGCTGGCGGCCCGTCGGCACCAGCTCGTCGCCGGTCGAGACGACCGCGACACGCGGCGTGGGGACGGCCGTGACGTCGGCGACGCCCAGCGCGGCGAGCAGGCCGATGTCGGCCGAGCTCATGCGGGTCCCGGCCGACAGCACGTGCGTGCCCACGGCCACGTCCTGCCCGACCGTGCGGATGTTCGCGCCCGGCTCGGGGGCGACGTGGAACGCCACCTCGTCGCCGCTGCCGCTGGTGCGCTCGACCGGGACGACGGCGTCGGCACCGACGGGCACGACGCCGCCGGTCATGATCGCGATGGCGCTGCCCGGCTCGACGCCGTGGTCGGCCGGGTGGCCGGCAGGTGCCTCACCCGTGACGCGCAGCCGTACCGGGGCCTCGACGGTCGCGCCGGCGAGGTCCTCCGCACGGACCGCGTAGCCGTCCATCGCGCTGTTGGCGAAGCCCGGCAGCGGCTCGCTGGCGACCACGTCCTGCGCGAGGAGCAGGCCCAGCGCGTCGCCGACCCGGACCTGCATGTGGTCGAGCGGGTCGACCGCTGCGAGGACCTCCGCGCGGTAGTCGTCGAACGACACCAGCTCGTCATCGGTGACGATCTCGGCGCGTCCCTGTCCGACGAAGCCACTCATGCCGTCTCCTCCGCCAGGAACTCGGTCAACCAGGTCCGGAAGGCCGGCCCGAGGTCGTCACGCTCGAGGGCGAGGTGGACCGTGGCCTTGAGGAAGCCGAGCTTGTCGCCGACGTCGTGGCGCACGCCCCGGAACACGACCCCGCGCAGCGGCTCGTCCTCGGCCAGCGTCATCAGGGCATCGGTCAGCTGGATCTCGCCGCCGGCACCGCGGGGCGTGGACTCCAGGACGTCGAAGACCTCGCCGGGCAGGACGTAGCGCCCGATGATCGCCAGGTTGGACGGGGCCTCGCCCGGTGGGGGCTTCTCGACCATGCCGGTGATCGCCACGACGTCGTCCTCGTCGGTCTCCTCGACGGTCGCGATGCCGTACATGTGCGTCTGGTCCTCGGGGACCTCCATCAACGCGACGGTCGGCCGCCCGGAGCTGTCGTGCACGGCCAGCATCCGTTCGAGGAAGTCCTCGCCCGGGTCGACGATGTCGTCGCCGAGGACGACGACGAACGGCTCGTCCCCGACGTGCTGGCGGCCCATCAGGACGGCGTGGCCGAGCCCGAGCTGGACCGGCTGCCGGACGCTGCTGATCTCGGCGAGGTCGGCGATGCGACGCACCTCGTCGAGCAGGTCGTCCTTGCCCTTGTCCTGCAGCGCGGCCTCGAGGTCGAGGCGCCGGTCGAAGTGGTCCTCGAGGGCCGACTTGCCCATCGAGGTCACCAGCAGCACGTCGTCGATCCCTGCCCGGACGCACTCCTCCACCACGTACTGGATGGCGGGGCGGTCGACGAGCGGCAGCATCTCCTTGGGCACGGCCTTGCTGGCGGGCAGGAACCGGGTGCCGTGGCCGGCGACGGGCAGGACGGCCTTGCGGACGGGCACGTGGGGGGCCTCTCGAGAGGTCGCGGGGCCCCTGCACGCTAGTGCCCGGACCCGTCCGGGTGGAGACCCGGTGCGCTGCCTGCCTACGGTGCGGCGACCACTTGGAGGCAGCGTGGACGACGTCACCGAGCAGCGGCGCCGCCTGCGCGCCGTCGGGCGCCTCGCCCGCGCACGCGTCACGGGTCACGACCGCGTCGACGCGACCCGGGCCGTGGTCGCGGCGCTCCTCGAGCTGCCGGAGCTGGCCACGGCTCGGCGCGTGCTGGTGACGGCTGCGGTCGGCGACGAGCTCGACCTCGGCGACCTGCGTCCCGCACTGCGCGCACGCGGCGTGGCGGTCGCGCTGCCCCGGGTGGACCGCGACGACCTGCTGGCCGTCGACTGGGACCCCGACGTCGCGCTGCAGCCCGGCTGGCGCGACGTCCCCGAGCCGATCGGCGGCCCGACGGCGACACCACCGGACGTCGTGGTGGTCCCGGCCCTGGTCCTGGACCGCGCGGGCGGCCGCCTGGGCTACGGCGGCGGCCACTTCGACCGCTACCTCGCCGGGCCCGCACGGGACGCCACGACCGTGGGGGCGGTCTTCCACGACCAGCTCGTCGAGCGTGTCCCCGTCCTGCCCCACGACGTGACGCTCGACGTCGTGGTGACCGAACGCGGTGTCTGGCGTGGGGGCCACGAAGCCGGGTGATGCGGTACCTTCTGGCACTCGAGCACCGTGAGTGCCAGACCCCCCGCGACGCGCCGGAGTCAGCGATGCCCACCTACGAGTACGCGTGCAAGGCATGCGGCCACACGTTCGAGATCGTGCAGTCGTTCAGCGAGGACTCGCTGACGACCTGCCCCGACTGCGCGCAGGACGAGCTGCGCAAGGTCTACAACGCCGCCGGGATCATCTTCAAGGGCGACGGCTGGCACATCAAGGACTACAAGAGCTCGTCGTCCAGCACGACCGCCGAGCCCCCGGCGGCGGCCGACTCGTCGTCGAAGAGCGAGACCAAGGGCGACACGTCCAGCAAGGACGGCTCGTCGAGCAGCAAGAACGCGGGCAAGGGCGACAGCGCCGTCAAGCCGGCCGCGAGCTGACGACCGCAGCAGCGACGCCCCGCACCAGTGGTGCGGGGCGTGTTCGTGCGCCGTCAGATCCCGCGCAGCTCGCGCGCCGCCACGACGCGCTCGACCGCGAGGCGGTAGGCAGCCGTGACCAGGTCGGTCCCGTCCTCGTCGGCCCGCGCGGTGATCGCGTCCCACGACCGCTCGAGCCGCGTGGCCAGTCGTGACCGCACCTCGTCGGCGTCCCAGTCCATGCCCTGGCGGTTCTGCACCCACTCCATCCACGACACCGTGACCCCGCCGGCATTGGCCAGCAGTCCCGGCACCACCACGACCCCGCGCTCGGCGAGCCGGGCGTTCGCGGCGTGCGTCACGGCGAGGTTCGCCCCCTCGACGACGATGGCTGCCTGCAGGTCGTCGACGTTCTCCTCGTGGATCGCGGCGCCGAGCGCAGCGGGCACGAGGATGTCGACGTCGAGCGCGAGCAGCTCGTCGTTGGTCACCTCGTCACCCTGCTCGAGGTCCGTCACACCACCACCGTCGGCGCGCACCTCGTCCAGGGCCGCGAGGTCCAGCCCGTCCGGGTCGTACCGCCCGCCGTCGCTGGCGCTCGCGGCGACCACGGTCGCTCCTCGTCGCGCCAGCTCCCTGGCGGCGTACGTCCCGACGTTGCCGTAGCCCTGGACCGCGACGGTGGCGCCGTCGAGGTCGACGCCGGCGCGGGTCGCTGCCAGCTCGGCGACGTGGGCCGCGCCCCAGCCGGTCGCGTCGACCCGGAAGGCCGAGCCGCCGAGCTCGAGCGGCTTGCCCGTGACGACGGCCGGCTGCCACGTGGACTGCTCCGACCACGCGTCGGCGATCCACGCCATCTCGCGCGGCCCCGTGCCGACGTCCGGTGCCGGGATGTCGAGGTCCGGCCCGATCACCTGGCTGATCTGCCGCGTGAAGCCCTTGACCAGGTCCTCCATCTCCCGCGCCGTCAGCGACTTCGGGTCGACGTCGATGCCGCCCTTGCCCCCACCGAACGGGACGTCCACGACCGCGCACTTGAGCGACATCGTGGAGGCCAGCGCCCGGAAGTGCTCGATGTCCACGCCGGGCGCGAAGCGCAGCCCGCCCTTGAACGGGCCGCGCGCGTTGTCGTGCTGGACGCGGTACCCGGTGAAGACCTCCGGCGTCCCGTCCTCGCGCCGGATCAGCACGCTCACCGACACCTCGCGGACCGGGCGACGCAGCGCGTCGGCCAGGCCGTTGACGTCCTCGGTGGACAGCGCGTCCTCCAGGTGGCGGCGGGCGGTCTCGTCAGCGTCCTGCACGGGTGCTCCGGAAGGTTTTGCTTTTGATCCAAACGATAGCCGCACGGCACGGCCGCGCGGTCGGTCCCGACGTGTCCCGTCGGGTGGACGCTCACGCAGGCGGGTGCAGGATGGCCTTGATCGCCCGACGCTCGTCCATCGCCGCGAATGCGGCCGGGAGCTCCTCCAGCGCGAACACGTCCGACGCGATCGCACCCGGGTCGAGCTCGCCGCTGGCGACGAGCGGGCCGACCTCGTCGATGTACGCCCGCGTCGGGGCGACGCCGGCGGTGAGCGTGATGTTGTCGCGGAACAGCAGGCCCATCGGGACGCTGCTGACGCCGGCCGGCACACCCACCATCCCGATGCGGCCACCCGGCCCCACGGCACCGATCGCGTCGCGCAGCGACGCGTCGACGCCCACGCACTCCAGCACCGACGGCGCCCCGCCGTCGGTCAGCTCGCGCAGGTGCGCGCGCAGCTCCTTGCCGCGCAGGTTGACGGTCTCGGTCGCGCCGAGGGACCGCGCGACCTCCAGCCGGTCGTCGTGGTGGCCGACCGCGATCACCTTGTCAGCGCCCTGCTGGCGCGCCGACAGGACGCCCGACAGTCCGACCGCACCGTCGCCGATGACGACGGCCGTGCGGGCCGGCTCGCCGTCCGGCCCGGGCTGGCCGACCCCGGCGAGCACGCCCGCGTGCCAGCCCGTGAGCAGCACGTCGGTCAGCAGGTGCAGCGCGTCCCACCGCTCGACCGGCGTCGACGCCGGCGCGACCCAGAGGTTGGCGTCGGCCCAGGGCACCCGGGCGTACTCGGCCTGGCCGCCGTTCACCTCACCGCCGAAGAAGCCACCCCGGACGCAGGAGGTCCACAGGCCGGCCCGGCAGTGACGGCAGGTGCCGTCGCCGAACGCGAACGGCGCCACGACGAGGTCCCCGACCGCGACGTCGCGCACGTCGTCGCCGACGGCCTCGACGATGCCCGTCAGCTCGTGCCCGGTCCGACCCCCGTCGGCGCCGTCCGAGATGCCCCGGTACGACCACAGGTCGCTGCCGCAGACGCTGGACCGCACGATGCGCACGACGGCGTCCGTCGGCTCCTCGACCACCGGGTCCGGCACGTCCTCCACCCGCACGTCACGCTCGCCGCGGAACACACCTGCACGCACATCGACCTCCGTCGTCTGGAGGTACGACCGTAATCGCCACCGGTCACCCGGCCGCCGTCCGACCGACGGGGTCGAGGTGGACCGTCCCGTCGCCGTCCACCGCGTCGCCACCGCCGACGAGCCCGTCGCCGAGCAGCACGACGAACCGTGCGCCACCGCCCTCGACCTCCTCGACCCAGGCCCGTCCGCCGTGGAGCTCGGCGAACTTGCTGACCAGCGCGAGGCCGATGCCGGCGCCCGGCGACGGCAGCACCCGTGCGGCGGGCCCGTGGACGAACGGTTCGAACAGCGAGTCCCGCAGCGCCGCCGGCACCCCGGGCCCGTCGTCCTCGACCACGAGCACCGCGCCCTCCTCGTGGTGGCGCACCTCGATCGTGACACGGGTGGCGGACGCGGCGTGCCTGGCGGCGTTGCGCACCAGGTTGTGCAGGATGCGTTCGACGTGGGTGCGGTCGACGGTCAGCACGACGTCGTCACCCGTCACGGTGATCCGTGGGCCGCCCTCCGTCCGCTCCGCGACGTCCTGCGCGAGGGCGAGCAGCGCGACCGGGCCGGGGTCGACACCCATGCGACCGCGCGAGAGGCGTTCGACGTCGAGCAGGTCGTCGAGGAGGGTGACCACGCGCTCGGACTGCCGCACCACGACGCCGGCGAGCGCTCCGGCCTGCGACGGGTCCAGCCGCCCGTCCCCCGCCGCGAGCGTCTGTGCCGCGCCGACGAGACCGGCCAGCGGCGTCCGCAGCTCGTGGCCGATCGCGGCGAGGAAGGTGGCGCGCATCTCGTCGACGGCCCGCAGCTGCTCGGCCGCCTGCTGCTCGCGCTCCAGCGCGTGCTGGAGCGCGTCCTCCTGCCGGCGGGCCGCCGTCACGTCCCGCACGGTCCCCTGCACGGTGACGAGCCGTCCGTCCACGACGGTGGCGGGGACCTCGACGAGCTCGATCCAGCGCCACGCACCGGGTTCGAGCGGGTCCACGAGCCGGACGCGGACCGGCTCCGCGATGTGGTCGCTGGTCTTGAGCGCGTCGACGAGCACGGAGCGGTCCTCGGTGTGGACACGGCCCAGGTCGATGCCCGGCGCCCCGGGGCGGTCGATCTCGCCCAGCATCGCCCGCCCGGCGGCGTTGACGTACGGGAACGCGGTCACGGTCGCTGCCGAGCGCAGGTAGATCCCGTCGCGGCTGCCCTCCGCGAGCCGCCGGTACCGCTCCTCGCTGACCTGCAGCGACCGTGCCAGCCGGGCATCGGTCCACAGCCGCTGCAGCCGAGCGTGCAGGCGCGCGCCGAGGTCCGACGCGGGCGGCTCCGCGCCGGGATCGAGGTCCGAGGCCACCGGCACCTCGACGAGACCGCCGGCGGCCGCGGTGGTGACGCCGTCCAGCTCCCGGACGGCTGCGGCCAGCTCGTCGTCGATGTCCTGCCCGGTCGTGACGTGCAGCAGGCGACCGGCCGCGCCGGCCAGCACCCGGTCCCAGGTCGCGGCCACGTCGTGCTCGGCGACCACCTCGGCCACCTGGCGCACCACGGTCGCGAACGCACCGAGACCACCGCCGACCACGAGGAGGTTGAGGTCGAGGAGCGCACCCGGCCCCTCCAACAGCACCCCGACGCCGGCGTAGGCGACGATGAACACACCGATCGCCCACCCGGTCGACCGTCGGGTGCCGTACAGGGCCCGGAGGATCCCCAGGCCCAGCAGGAGCGCGAGGACGGCGCCGACGCGGCCCATCCCCCAGCCCACGGTGAGGACCGAGAGCACCGCCACGACGTCGTCACGCCCGGGCCGCCAGCCCTCGGCGCGGACCGCGAGCAGCAGCCCCGCCGCACCGAGCAGGCCGACCGCCGCCGCGATGCGCTGCGGCCAGAGCGGGGTGCTGGCGTCGAGCAGCTCGATCAGCTCCACGGCGAGCATCGTGACGGCGAGCGCGAGGAACAGCCCCCGCACCCTGCCCAGCAGCGGCGCCTTCGTGGACGCGGCATGTGACACGGCGGGGGCCAGCGTGGCGTCCCCCATCACTTCCCCCGGTCACACACCGACTGCACGCTGCCCACAGGCCTCGGACGTCCTGTCGGCCCCCACGGACGGCACATGAGTGTCACCGGCAGACGGTCACGCGGCCCCGCCGTGCCTATCCTCCGGAGGCAGTCGGGAGGTCACGTGGAGCACGAGCAGCGCACCGCACCTGCACGGCCGCCGGGAACCAGGGACGAGCTCGCGGCTGACATCCAGTCGCTGCGGCGCCAGCTGCCGACCCTCGAGGCCGTCGAACGCCGCCGCCGCCGGCTCTGGGTCGTCGCAGCCGTGCTCCTGGTGGCGCTCGCGGCGATCACCCTCGTGCTGCTGGTCGTGCCCGACGCGGCCGACGGCCTGCCCGACAGCGTGCTGCTGCGCCTCACCCCGGCCGTCGTGCCGCTGACCTTCCTGCTCTACGTGTTCGACCAGGAGCGGCGGCTGCGACGGCTCGCGGACGCGCTCATCGACGAGCAGGTGCTGTCGACCCTGCTCAACGAGCGCGTCCGTGACCTGTCGACGCTGTCCCGAGTCGGCCAGGTCGTCAACTCGGTGCTGAGCACCGACGAGGTGCTGCAGATCATCCTGCGCGGTGCCCGCGAGCTGACCGGCGCCGTGACCGGGTCGGTCATGCTCGTCGACCGGGAGGCAGCCGAGCTCGTGGTCGAGGTGGCCACCGGCGAGCGGGCGGCCCCCGAGGGCGCCCGCCAGCCACTGCACACCGGGGTCGCCGGCCGGGTCGCCGAGACACGGCAGGCACTGCTCATCCGCGGCGACGTGGTCGACACCCAGGTCGAGCAGCGGCAGCCGCGGCGGCGACCGGGCGGCTCGTCGGTCATCGCGCCCATGGTCGCCAACGACGAGGTGGTCGGGGTCCTCGCCCTCGAGCGCGAGCTCGGCAGCAGCGACTTCACCCAGTGGGAGCTGCGCGCGGTGTCGCTGTTCGCCGACCACGCCGCGACCGCCGTGACCAACGCGCAGCGGTACGACGCCGAGCGCGAGAACGTCGCCCGGCTGGCCGACATGGTCGAGCAGCGCTCCGAGTTCGTCGCCCGGCTCGTGCACGACCTCAAGGGACCGCTCGGGTCCATCCTCGGCGAGACACGCACGCTGGCGACGCGCGGCGAGGTGCTCGAGCCGGACGGGCGCCGGGCCGCGGTGACGCGCATCGAACTGGCGTCCGAGGACCTGCTGGCCATGATCGACGAGGTCCTGCGCAGCGCCAGCTTCGAGGCCGCACGACCGGTCCGGTCGCGACGCGTCCCCATCGAGCCGGTCCTGGCCGACGTCGTGGCAGCGGCCCAGACGATGGCCGCGGCCCGCGACGGCCAGCCGCGGGCCATCCGTGTGCGCATCGCCCAGGGGCTGCAGGCCCGGACGGACCCCACGGCACTGCGCTCGGTGCTGGAGAACCTGCTCGAGAACGCCGTGCGCTACTCCCCGCCGGGCACCCCCGTGGACGTCGAGGCCCGGATCCGCGAGGGCGCCCTGGAGGTGGCCGTCAGCGACCAGGGGCGCGGCATCGCGCAGGAGGACCAGGAGCGGATCTTCGAACGCTTCCGCCGGGAACGACCGGGCGAGGCCGAGGGTGTCGGCCTGGGGCTGTACATCGCGCGGTCGCTGGTCACGGCGCAGGGGGGCGACATCCACGTGTCGTCGTCGCCGGGCAACGGGGCGACCTTCCGGGTCCGGCTGCCCGACGGCGGCGCCAGCGAGCCACCCCCACCGCCACCCCCACCGTCCGGCGCGACGGGGGGCGACGCACGGCGGTCGGCGCCGCCACCACCGCCACCGCGCTGACGCCACCTCGGCGGACCTCGACCCGTGGCCTCCGTATGCTCCGTGCACGCGGAGGGACGACAGGTGCAGCGCGACGACCAGGCGCAGGACCCGAGCGGGACGCTCGAGGGGCTGACCCCCACGGAGCTGGATGCGGACATCCAGTCGCTGCGCCGTCAGCTGCCCACGCTGGAGGCCGTCGAGCGTCGTCGCGGCCGGCTGTGGGTGGTCGCGGCCGTGCTGCTCACGGCGGCCTCGGTCATGGTCTTCGTGCTCACGGTCGTCCCCGACGCCGCCGCCTTCCTGCCCGACAACAACGCGCTGCGGGCCGGCACCGGCGTGGTCTCCGCCGCCTTCCTCCTCTACGTCTTCGACCAGGAGCGGCGGATGCGGCGGCTGTCGCGTGCGCTGATCGAGGAGCGCGTCCTGTCGTCGCTGCTCAACGAGCGGGTCCGCGACCTCGCCACGCTGTCCCGTGTCGGCCAGGTCGTGAACTCCGTCCTGACCACCGACGAGGTGCTGCAGATCATCCTCCGCGGCGCCCGTGAGCTGACCCGCGCGGTCACCGGGTCGGTGATGCTCGCCGACCGGCAGACCGACGAGCTCGTGGTCGAGGTCGCCACCGGCCGGGACGCCGCGCCGGAGGGGGCACGCCAGCCGCTGCGCAGCGGCGTGGCGGGTCGCGTGGCCGAGTCCCGGGAACCCCTGCTCATCCGGGGGGAGATCGCCGACGACCAGGTCGCGGAGCGCCGTCCCCGGCGGCGGGTCGGTGGCTCGTCGGTGATCGCGCCGATGATCGCCAACGACGACGTGATCGGCGTGCTGTCGCTGGAGCGCGAGCACGGCGACAGCGACTTCACGCAGTGGGACCTGCGCGCCGTCTCGCTGTTCGCCAACCACGCCGCCACCGCGGTCACCAACGCGCAGCGCTACGAGTCCGAGCGCGAGAACGTCTCGCGGCTGGCCGACATGATCGAGCGACGCTCCGAGTTCGTGGCCACGCTCGTGCACGACCTCAAGGCGCCGCTGACCTCCATCCTCGGCTACTCGCAGCTGCTGCTGACGCGCAACGACGGCCTGGGCCCCGAGGGGCGCGGCAGGGCGGCGCAGCGCATCCAGCTGGCCTCGGAGGACCTGCTGGCGATGATCAACGAGGTGCTCCGCAGCGCCAGCTTCGAGGCGACCGAGCCGGTCCGCCCCGAACCGATCGAGCTCGAGGCGTTCCTCGCCGACATCGTCGAGGGGACGCAGAGCATGGCGACGGCCCGGGACGGCGAGCCGCGCCCGGTCCACGTGCGTGTCACCGAGGCAGCCCCGGCCAGGACCGACCCGGGTGCCCTGCGCTCGGTGCTGCAGAACCTGCTCGAGAACGCGGTCAAGTACTCCCCCGCCGGCAGCCCGATCGACATCGAGGCCGGCGTCCACGGGGGCGCCCTGCACCTGTCGGTCGCCGACCGGGGTCGCGGCATCGCCCCGGAGGACCAGGAGCTGATCTTCGAGCGCTTCCGCCGCCAGCGACCGGGCGAGCAGACCGACGGCGTGGGGCTGGGCCTGTACATCGTCCGCTCGCTGGTGCAGGCGCAGGGCGGTGCGATCGAGGTCGAGTCGGTGCCCGGCAGCGGCACGACGTTCCGCGTGACGCTGCCCGAGCCGTCCGGTGCCGCGCCCACACCCACCGCGGCGACGCTCGACGTCGAGGGCTGACCGGGGCCGCCGGGTCCCCGCCGACGGGGCTTGGCACGGTTTCCCCTCCTGTGCTGGTCGGGCCCACCCGGTGGCCACGATGCTGCACCGACAGCGATCCCGGCAGGCACAGATGACGACGACGTGGCAGGACCGGCTCGACGGTGCGATCCCCGCGGACTGGGCCGCCGAGATCGACGAGTTCGAGGCACAGCTGCGCCTGCGCAGACAGGGCCGCCTGGACGAGGCCGTCTTCGCCGAGACGCGGCTGCGGCGCGGCGCGTACGGCCAGCGCTACGACAACGGCAAGCGCTACGACGGGTACGCCACGC
>CAYMGL010000057.1:0-12385 GCA_964389945.1 uncultured Actinomycetota bacterium | reverse complement strand
AGATCGTGTACGTCACATTGTTGAGCGTGAACTGCACACCGTCGTAGTTGACGGAGCACGAGGTGTGGAGGTTGGGCGCATCCGTGATCCCGTCCTCGATCTCGACGGGGAAGCCGTTGACGGCCACCCGCAGCGCGTTGCCCACCTGCTCGCAGGTGGTGCCTGCATCATCGGTGTTGACGGTCAGGCCCTCGTTGGTCTGGAGGATCACCTGGTCGATCACGCGACCGGCCTGGAACGTCAGGCTCGAGCAGTCCTCGACCGGTGCGGCGTCGGCCGGTGCGGTCCAGCCGGCCATCGGGACGAGGACGAGCAGCATCCCGAGCAGGAGCGCGATCGCTCCGACCTGGGACAGCCGTCCCTCGTGCAGTGTCCGTGTGCTCATGGTGCAGCCCCTCGATCTCGCTGTGGATACCGCCCAGAGGATCCACGTCCCAGCGCGACGTGAAGAGCCTCGCCTCGCCCGAGCCCCACGTAAAGCCGGCTGCTGGCGGGCCCCGCACGCACGAACACGTTGCGTGACCGGTTCTGCACAGCGAGGGGCCGCACCGGGGCCACCCGGCGTGCCGGACCCGCCTCATGCGCGGCGGACAGCTGCCGTGCTGCGGCGACATGTGGCCCAGAACTCACGCTCTGTAATTTTATGAACTCACGCCGGAATGCGCGCTTTCCGCACGCGACCGACTGGTCAGTGAGGTGCAACACGGTGATCACCGGCGCTTGCGGCCACCTCGAGCGCCCACCGTCCGGTCCTCGCGCCGCCGTCGTGGACAGCCGAATACGGTCACGCCACCCCGCCCGGGAGCCACGTGTGGAGGCATCGGTGATCTCGCTCGACGGCGTCGTCCGTCGGTTCGACGACGTCACCGCGCTCGACGGGATCGACCTCGAGATCGGCGCTGGCGAGGTGGTCGGGCTGCTCGGCCACAACGGTGCCGGCAAGACCACCACCGTGCGGACGATCGCCGGCGTGCTGCCCCCCGACGCCGGGACGGTCCGCGTCCTCGGCCTCGACCCGGCGACCGACGGCCCAGCAGTGCGGCGGCGACTGGGCGTGCTGCCGGCCAAGCCGATCGTGGACGCGCGGCTGACGGCCACGGCCAACCTCCGCTTCGCGGCCGACCTGTTCGGACTGCCGACCGACGGCCTGGACCACCGGATCGCCGACGCCCTCGCGCGCTTCGAGCTGACCGACCGGGCGGACGAGGAGGTCGCGGGATTCTCGACCGGCATGCGGCAGCGCCTGTCGCTGGCCAGGGTGCTGCTCAGCGACCCGGAGGTGCTGCTGCTCGACGAGCCGACGAGCGCCCTTGACCCGGTCGCTGCTCGGCACGTCCGGGACCTGCTCGCCGACCTGGCGCGCGGCCACCGGCGCACGATCGTGATCTGCACGCACGACCTGACCGAGGCCGAGCAGCTGTGTGACCGTGTCGTCGTGCTCGAGCGCGGACGCGTCGCCACCGCCGGCACACCCGCTGACCTCCGCGCCCAGCACGGACAGGCCGGACTGCGGGTCCGCGTCCCGCCCGAGGACGTCGACCGCGCCGCCGCCGTCCTCCGCGCCGAGCTCGACCTCGCCGTCACCGTCGTCGGCACCGCGATCGACGCCACGATCAGCGACGACACCGACACGGCCGCGATCGTGCGGACCCTCGTCGAGGCGGCGGTCCCGGTGCTCGAGGCGCGCCGCGAGCAGACCTCCCTCGAGGACGTCTACCTGCGGCTGCACGCCCGGGGCGCGACGCCCGTGCCCGGCAGCCCGCCGCCGTCCGGGGGGCCGGCATGAACTGGCGTGCCATCCGTGCGATCGTGCGACGTGACCTCCGCGTCGCCATGGGATCCAAGGCCGTGGTCGTGCCCGCCGTGGCGGTCACGATCCTGCTGCTCGTCGTCGTGCCCGCCGTCGCAGGACTGCTGCCGATCATCGCGGCACCGAGCGCGTACTCCGACCTCGAGCCGTTCATCGCCCTGCTGCCCGACGAGGCGCTCCTGAGCCTCCCCGGCAGCCCCGGCCAACGGATCGCCTACCTCCTCGTGACGTTCATGCTCAGCCCGGTGGTGCTGCTCGTCCCGGTCCTGATGGCATCCGTGCTCGCGGCGGACGGGGTCGCCGGTGAGCGAGAGCGTGGAACGCTGGAGGGCCTGCTGCTCACGCCGATCAGCGACGAGGAGGTCGCGGTGGCCAAGCTGTTGGCGGCGTGGCTGCCGGCGCTCGCCCTGGGCATCGGGGGCGCGACGATCTACGCGCTGGTCGGCAACCTGACGATCGGCCTGCAGCTCGGTCGGCCGGTGCTGCCGACCACCGAGTTCGCCGTGCTCACGCTGTGGGTCGGGCCGATGTTCGCGGCTGCGGCACTGGGTGCGGTCTCGCTGGTGTCGGCACGGGTCGACACCACCCAGGAGGCGTTCCAGCTCGGCGGGCTCGTCGTGCTGCCGGTCGTGGCGCTGCTGCTGTCGCAGGTCACGGGCGCCCTGTTCCTCTCCCCGTGGATCCTCCTGCTCGTCGGCGTCATCGCCGGTGTGATCGCCCTCGGGATGGTCTCGCTCGGTGCCCGTGGCATGGCCCGCGAACGCCTCGGCCCGCGACTCTGAACCGGCGCCTCGCCGCGGCGACCGGGCGCGGCCGCACCGCGGACCCTGGTAGGTCTGGTGCCGCAGGGACGCGGCGACAAGGGGACACGCCATGGCGCGGACACTGGAGATCCGACGGCACACCGACAACGACGGCGATGCGCTGACGGCCGCCGGCATCGAGGCGGCGGTGGCCATCGGGGCCGGCCAGCTGCAGGGCCCGTACGCCCTCGTCGTCAGCTCGGGCGCCCAGCGGGCCACGCAGACCGCTGCGTGCCTGCTCGCCGGACTCGGCGAACCCGTCGTTGGTGGCGTCGTCGTCGACACCGACTTCCGCAGCGACCGGGAGGACGAGTGGCGCGCCGCCTACGCCGAGGGCGGCGGCGGCCACCTCGACGACTTCCGACGGGTCGCACCTGACCTGGTCGACGAGGACGCGACCGTCCTGGCCCGGGCGCTGCGCAGGACGCTCGAGCGGCTCGAGGACGGGGAGCGGGCGCTGCTCGTCGGCCACTCGCCGACGAGTGAGGCCGCCGTGCTGGGTCTCACCGGCGAGGTCGTCGACCCTCTCGGCAAGGGGGAGGCGGTGCTCGTGGTCGTCGACGGGGACGACCACCACGTCTCGCGCTGACCTGACGGGCAGCACGCCGCGCCCGTCGACGTGACACGGACGGCGCCGACCGTCCGTGTCCGACGGCGGCCAACTAGTGTCCGTCGCTCCACGGTCGACGTCGGGACACCGCATGGCGAGACCACCCAGTGGTGGCGCGGGTGTCGGGGCCGATGGCACGACGCGCGTCGGCCTGCGCCGGCTCTACACCGCCGTGGTGATCACCGGTCTCGGTGAGGGCGTCTTCTGGATCGCGCTCGTCAGCCTCCTCGAGCCGGAGCTGCGGTTCGAGTTCCTGCTGGCCGCAGCCGTCGTGGCGCGCCTCGCCCCGCGTGCACTGTTCAGCTACGCGGCAGGCAGGCTCCTCGACCGCAGCGACGTGCGCCGGCTGCTGGTCGGGTCCGAGGCACTGCGGGGCCTGCTCTTCGTCGGGCTCGGCGCCGCCGTGGCCGCCGGCACACCGACATGGTCCGTCCTGGTGGTCATCGTCGTCTCCTACACCATCGGCGCGCCGACACGACCCGCGGTCATGGCGATCCTCCCCCGCCTCGCCGGCGAGACGCAGCTGGCGGCCGCCGCGGCGACGCTGTCCACGATCCGCCAGCTGGTGACGTTCGCCGGACCGCTGCTCGGCGTGGCCGTGGTGCAGGTGTCGGTTCCCGCCGGGTTCGCGCTCAAGGGCGCGACCTTCGTGGCGAGCGCCGTGCTGCTGGCCAGCATCCGCGGCGTCCGTTGGCCGGGTCGCGGCGACACCGCGCTGCGACTCGACGCGACCGAGCCGGCGCCGCCGCGCCAGCGCCTGCGGACCGGCGTGGCCGGGCTGGTCGTCCTCGTCGGTGGGATGTACGTCGTCCGCGGTGCGGAGATGGTGCTCTACGTCCTGGTCGTGACCGACCTGCTGGGCGCGCCAGCAGCGTCGCTGGGCTTCCTCTCCGGCGGCGCGGGACTCGGTGCCCTGCTCGCAGCGCCCTTCGCGACCCGCGTCATCACCCGCCTGCGACCCGCGGGGACGCTGACGGGCGCCGTCGTGCTCACCGCAGTCCCGACGCTGGCGCTGACGGTCGTCGGGTCGGTGCTCCTGGCATCCACCGCGACGGCGGTCGTCGGTGCCGGCATGGTCTTCTTCGAGGTCGCGTTCGTCCTGACGCTGCAGCGTGTCACGAGCGACGAGCGGCTCGGCACGGTCTTCGGCGCCGTCGACTCGGCGAGCAACGCGGGCATGCTGCTCGGCGCGCTGCTGGTGCCGCTGCTCGTGCAGATCGCGGGCGTCGAGGAGGCCCTCGTGGTCATCGCCGCTGGCATCGTGGTCGTCCTCCTCGCGACCGCGCCGGCCCTGCGCCGCGTGAGCCGTGCTGCAGCCGAGCACCTCGAGGAGATCGAGCCCGCCGTGACGACGCTCGAGCGGGTCGCACTCTTCTCCGAGGCCTCACGGGCCGGCCTCGAGCGACTCGCCGCTGCGGCCGTCGAGGAGACCGTCGCGCGGGGCGTGGACGTGGTCCGGCAGGGCGAGCCGGCGGACGACCTCTGGGTCGTGCGCAGCGGCGACCTCGAGGTCCTCGTCGACGGGCACCGCGTGAACATGGTCGGGGCGGCAGGTTGGTTCGGGGAGATCGGGCTGGTCGACCGGGTGCCACGTACCGCGACCGTGCGGTCGCTCACCCCCGTGACGCTGCTGCGGATCCCGGGTGGGGTCTTCCTCGAGGTGCTGGTCGACGGCGCTGCTCCTCCGGCCGCACTGCTGGACGGCATGGCCACGCGGAAGGCACGCGCCCGCGGCAGCTGACGACGCTGACCGGCCCGTCGGCCCGGTCAGCCTGCGGCAGGATCGACCCGCACCTGGTCGAGGCGCAGCGCCGCGCCGTCCTCGCCGTGCGCCGTCACGGTGACGACCGCCGCGGAGGTCAGGCGGAAGCCGCGACCCCCCTCCCCCGAGCCGCCGCCGAGCACGACCTCGGTGGTGTCGCCCTCCCACGCCCACGGCGGCCCGTCGTCCTGCGCCACCGTGAGGCGGTACGTGACCGCGCCGTCGACGGCGGGCCAACGCACGACCGGTCGGTCACCGACGCCGACGACCAGCGTGGCGGCGCCGCTGGACTCGCTCGGCGCTGCCGGTGCCGGCTCCTCGGTCACCGACGCCGGCTGCTCGGGTGTGGCTGCGGGGTCCGTCGGTGCCGACGTGCATGCAGCCAGCGCGAGTGCCACGAGGGCCGCGGACAGACGACGCAGGCGTGTCACGGTCACGCCCCCGGCAGCCAGGACCCGGGGACCTGGCCTCCCGGATCGCCGATCCGGACCAGGAGCCGCGCGGCGGCGGCACTGTCACCGAGCGCGTTGGCCACCTGGAGGAGTTGCACCGCCGTGGCAACGTCACCCGGTGCCAGGGCATCGATGCTGGCACCCAGCTGCGCCGTGGCGGCCATGTGCGCCGGGCCCGATCGGATGCCGCAACGCGCGAGCACCTCGGCCACGCGCCAGAGCTGGTCCGGTTGCTGGGGGAGCGACAGCAGTTCCACCAGCTTGGCCTGGACCTGGGCATCGATCCCGAGCGAGAACGACTCGCCGCAGGGGTCGCCCGCGGCGTCCCGGGCCAGCGACTCCGCCTCCTGCACCAGGAGCAGCAGCTCCCCCAGGAACCCACCGCGCAGCGGGTCGAGGGCATCGATGCGGTCGCCGACCTCCTCCGCCCGCTCGAGCCAGTCGGTGTCGACGTCCTCCGAGACCGCGCGGAACCGGCGCGGGGCTGCCTCGTCGATGACGCCGCCGCCACCACCGAGCTCCATCATCCCCTGGACCGCGTCGCCTTCCCAGGTGCCCTCGACCAGCCCGCAGCTGGTCGAGGTCACGTCCAGCGGGAAGACGTTCTCGGCGTCGAACTGCTGCGGGGGGAACGGCACCTCCTGCCCGTCCATCACGAAGTTCTCCAACGCCCACGACACGGAGCCGGCACGGAGCACCACCCGGCCCGTCTCGACGGCGACGTCGCCGGCGTAGACCCACGACACGTCGGCGCTGCCGGTGATGGCGGGCGCGACGCCGTCCGCCGGCCCGTAGAGACCGAGCTGGAACGGCGTCGCGGCGACGAGCTCCCCGCCGCGCACGAGCAGGGCGGTGGCGCCCACCGCCTCCAGCTCGCTGGACCCCGTGGCGACGCTGCCCTCGTAGGCACCCGACAGGCGGACGTCCCAGTCGCCGTCGTCCCAGCCGTCCAGCGTCGGCGGTCCGTCCTCCGGTCCGGGTTCGTACTCCGTCGGTTCCGACGTCGGCGGACCTCCGGGGACGCCCGCCGCCGCAGGTCCGGCCACCAGCAGCAGCACGACGGTCCCGACGGCCAACGGCACCTGCGCACTGCGGCCACGGTGGCTCGTCAGCCGAGGCACGCGGCCGTCCCCTCGGTCTCCCAGACGTACACGGCGAAGTCCCCCAACGAGCTCGGCGTCTCGGTGAAGATCGTGTTGCCGCCGAGGAAGTACCCGATCGCGTTGGTGGGGTCGGCCGAGTCCTCGATCGCCTCCTCCGCCGTCCGCCACACGCGCCCGACCCCGGTGACCGAGTCCAGCTCGTACTGCCGCTGCTGCACCTGCAGCGTGTAGTCGAAGATCAGCACGTCCCCGGGGGCCGTCCCGATGTACTCGGCGTCGTAGCGGAGGTTCACCTTGTCGTTGTTGCCGGTGGGCAGCACCTGGATCGCGTAGCACGCGAGGTCGTCCGTCTCGCGACCGTCGAGCGTGACCTCGTAGGTCCCCGGTCGTGGCGTGCCGTCGGCCGCGGTCGCCTGGACGACCGTCAGGCCGAACCCGAGCCTGCCGCTGCGGAGGGCGACCAGCCGTGGGGCGCCCGTCCCGGCTGCCACGTCCGCCTGCACCTCCTCCAGAGCTGCCCGCAGCGCGTTGACCTCACCCTGCAGCGACGTCCGCAGCGCTTCGACCTCCCCCTGGAGGGCGTCGACGTCCTCCTGCAGCGCCGCGACCTCGTCGTCGGTGGCCTCCACCGACGACTCCAGGCCCAGCACGCGCTGCAACAGCCCGGTCCCCGGCCCCTCGGCAGCAGCCATCGGCACGACCAGCACGAGGACGGCCACCGTGGCCCCCAGCACCACCAGCGTTCGTGGACGACGTGTCTTCGGCTGCATGGTGGGCCCCGGGTCGATCGGTCGACCCTCCCACACCCTCCTGGTGGTCGCACCCCGACGTGCCGACCGCGCTCCGTGACGAGCGATGGACGGACAGTAACGGCCCTGCGGCCTGCACAGGCCGGAACGCGCCCTCCGTGGCCCCGAGGGCCGCGAAGGCGGCCGGTGCGACGCCGTCCGTGCCACAACCGGTCACGAACCGCGTGCGAACCGCGGTCCCCGACAGTGCTCCACAGCACCGCCGCACGAGGTGGCGGGCCACACAGGAGCACAGCACGATGACCACCCTCGCCACCGCCACCCGCACCGCCGTCGCGACCGTCGCGATCCTGGGCCTGTCGACCGGCATTGCCGTCGCCAACCCCTGCGAGACCGACGCCGACTTCGCCGCGGCCAACGACTGCTCGCCCGCGGCCGTCGTGACCGCCGACGTCACCGTCACCGGCGTCGACAGCGGGCTCCCCTTGGGCCTCGGCCTCCGGGTCCGCTGAGTGGCCGCCTCGACCACCGACCCACACCACCCCGCCGCCGGACCGGAACCACCTAGCGTGGCCGCGTACCTCGGGAGGGGTGGCGTGGGTCTCCGCATCCGGTGCTTCGGCGCGATGACGATCGTCATCGACGGCGTCGAGCGCGCCGTGACCGCACCCCGACAACGCGCCGTCCTCGCCCGGCTCGCCGAACGGCCGGGCGTCTCGGTCTCCGCCGACAGGTTGCTCACCGATGTGTGGGGCGACCACCTGCCCGCCAACGGCGTGAAGGCCGTCGCCTACCAGGTGAACCGGATTCGCGACCTCCTCGAACCCGATCGCGACGGCCCCGGCCACTACGTCGCCACTGACGCCGCCGGCTACCGCCTCGACCTCGACGGCGACGGCATCGACCTGCTGCGCTTCGAACGCCTCGTGGCAGACGCGCGCGCGGCCCTGGACGACCCGGAGAAGTCGCTGGCCCTGTGCGAGGACGCTCTCGGACTGTGGCGCGGCGAGCCCCTCGCGGACGTCGACGAGCAGCTGTGGGTCAGCGAGACGATCCGCCGCATGCTGGAACTCCGTCGGCTCGCCGAGCGAACGGCAGCCCGTGCGCGCATCGAGCTCGGCGACCACCGCGGGGCGTTGACGGACCTCCAGCGGCTGGTGCGGGCCCACCCCACCGAGGAGGGACTCGTCGCCGACCTCATGCGGACGCTGCGTGCGGTCGGGCGCACCGCCGACGCCCTGCAGGCGTACACCGACCTGCGGCGCCGCCTCGCCGACGAGCTCGGGCTCGACCCGTCCCGGGAACTCCAGGAGCTGGAGGCGGCACTGCTGGCGGACGACGGCACCCGCGACACAGCAGTCCCGACCGCCCCGGCACCACAGGCGCGCCGTGGCGGGAACGTCGCACCTGCGCTCGACAGCTTCGTCGGGCGCGAGCTGGAGATCGAGCGCGTCACCGGCCACCTCGAACGGGGTGGGCTGGTCACCGTCGCCGGACCCGGCGGCGCCGGCAAGACCCGGCTGGCACTGGAGGTCGCGCGGCGGAACGGCGACGCGTTCGACGATGGCGTCTGGTTCGTCGAGCTCGCGCCCCTCTCCGACCCCGAGCTCGTGATGACGACGATCGGCGACACCTTCGGGCTGCGTGCCGGCGAAGGGGCCCCGATCGACGAGGTCGTCACCCGGTGGCTCGGCACCAAGCAGCTCCTGCTGGTGCTCGACAACACCGAGCACCTGCTCGACGGCGCCGCGGCAGCGGTCGAGCAGATCCGCGCACGCGCACCGAGGCTGCGGCTGCTCGTCACGTCGCGCGAGTCGCTGGGACTGCCGGGGGAGACGGTCGTCCGGCTGGACCCCCTGGCCGTCACGGGCGACGATGCACCTGCGCTGGCACTGCTGCTCGACCGGGCACGGGCGGTACGACCCGAGCTGCCGCGTGACGGCGCCGACCGCACCGCGCTCGCCGAGATCTGCGAGCGGGTGGACGCGATGCCCCTCGGGATCGAGCTGGCGGCGGCGCGGCTGCGCACGTTCGAACCCGCTGAACTGGCCAAGCAGCTGGCGACGTCCCTGCGCGCCGTGGGTTCGACGGGTCGCCGCGGAGAGCCCCGGCACAGGACGCTGCACGACACCGTCGACTGGTCGGTCTCGCTGCTCGACCGCGACGAACGACGGCTCCACCGACGCCTGTCGGTGTTCCCGGCACCGTTCGACCTCGAAGCGGCCGTGGCGGTGGCCGACGACCCGGGTGGCCGCTGGGTCGTCCTCGAACGCCTCGACGCGCTGGTCGACAAGTCGCTCGTGCTCCGCACGGAGGACGAGGTCGGCACACGGTTCCGGATGCTCGTCCCGGTGCGGGAGCACGCCCGCACGCTCCTCGAGGAGGAGGGGGCCGCCGTCGAGACGCGACTCCGCCATGCACAGCACTACCTCGACCGCGCCCGCGAACTGGCGCCAGCCACGCGGGGACCGGGACAGGTCAGCGCGGACCGTGCGTTCGACGCCGACCTGCACCACCTCCGCCAGGCCGCCGCGGTGCTCCTGCGGGCGGGCCGTGCCGACGACCTGCTCGACCTCGCGTTCGAGATGTACGTCTACGTCAACCACGTCGGTCTGCAGGTCGAGACACGGGACCTGCTGCTGCACGCGCTGGACACGTTCCCCGACGCCGACCCGGTGCGTCGCGTCAAGGCGCACTTCGTGGTCGGCAGCCTCGGCTCGGAGGTGACCGACCCACGTGCTGCTGAGCACGCGGAGCGTGGGCTCGAGGAGGCCCGGGAGCTCGGTGACCCGACGCTCGTGGCACGCATGCACCTGATCCTGGCCGCCGCGATCCGTCACAGCACGCTCGAGGAGCGGTACGTCGAGCATCTCGAGCGCGCCCGTTCGGTGCTCACCGAGGACCTGGGCACGCCATGGTGGGAGCCCAGCTGGGACCGCGGGCTGCTGTACTACCTCCTCTCGTTCTACGCCCCGCTCGGCAGCGAGCACAGGCTCGAGGACGCCGGCGTCGCCGTCGCTGCCTTCGCGGAGGCGGGCGACGCCGCCATGCACGCCATCTCACTGCTCGTCGGTGTGGACGAGCGTCTCGAGCCCGATCCCGAGGGTGCGATCGCGGCCGTCGAGCGCAGCACCGCAATCCTCGGCCGGCTCGACGTGCCGTACTGGCACGCGCACGCCCTCCTCGAGCTCGCGGCGATGCGAGCGCGCGTGGACCGGCACGTCGAGGCGGCCGAGGCCTACCAGGTCGCTGCGCCGATCCTCGAGGAGTGCGGCGACCTCAACTGCTGGGCCCACGCCACGTGGCTGGCAGCCCAGGGCGCGCGCACGCAGGGACGCGTCCACGACGCGCTCGCCGCGTTGTGCCAGGTGATCGACGCACTCCCCACCCTGCCGCTCGGTGACGTCCACCGCGCACTTGTGCTCGACGAGGGCTCGCACGTGCTGCTCACCGCTGGGCTGCACGAGACGGCCGCGCGGGTCCTGGGCGCTGGTGGCGCGATCGACTGGGACTCCGAGCGGCGCCCGAGGGCGGCTGGACGGGACCCCGTCCGTGCCGCGTTGCACGAGGCACTCGGCCCTGCCCGAGCGACCGACCTCATCCAGGCCGGCCGGGCCGAGGGCGCCGAGGCTGGGCTCGCTCTGCTGGCCGACGCGCACGAACGACGCAGCGCCCCGACGTGATCGGGGCACTCCGTCGTCAGGCTTCCCGCAGGAAGCCGTAGAACACCTCACAGAAGCGGTCCCGAGCGTCGAGGAACGGGCCGTGGCCCGACCCCTCGAAGCGCTCCTTGCGGACCGCCCCACCACGATCGGCGTAGACGTCGAGCACGTCATCGATCTGCGTGACCATCGGCTGGGGCGGGAACTCCTCGGCACCCGGCCAACCGGGAACGAGCCCCATCTGGCCGAGCGTGCCCATCTCCCATGCCGATCCGTCCGCCACGACGATGTCGTTGCTCCCATGCACCCACAGGACGGGCGGCTTGGGCTCGAGGTCCACGATGTCCGACCAGTTGCAGTACTTGGGCGAGAGGGCGTTGAGCGTCCCGACCTCGCCCGGCGCCACACCGGGCCAGTTGTCCGACGGCACGGCGTCCCCCGGGTAGCCGAGCGGCCCGACCTCACTGAGCAGGATCTCCTCCAGCAGGACCTGCTCGAAGTCGGGATCCATCGAGAACTCCGGCGACCAGTAGGACGTCCGCATGACGTTCAGGGGCGAGACGTCCTCGTCGGTGGTCCGGTCACCAGCGGCCAGCGCCGCAGCGAACTCAGGGTTCCCGGTCCCCCCGCCGGACCCCGCGTGGTCGTCAGCCACTGGCGTCCCGTCGCGGTGGACGCCACCGAACCCGTAGGGCGACACCGGGTCGATGAAGGTCAGCGACGCAACCGCACCGGGGCGGTCGATCGCGTACGACGCGATCGCCGCGCCACCCGTCGACCAACCGGCGAGGTGGACCTGCTGCTCGATGCCGAGTGCCGCGAGCAGGGCCGCCGTGTCGTCCGACCAGTCCCGCAGGCCCCGTGTGGCGTCGACGACCCGTGCAGCGGTGCGCCCGAAGCCCCGCATGTCCGGCGCCAGGATCCGCAGGCCGTCCGGCGCGGCCGCAGCCACCTGGTCGTAGAAGCGACCCGTCGAGAGGTTGCCGTGGAGCATGACGACGGGGATCCCGTCCTCAGGTCCCCACTCGTGCACGTGGATCTCGCCTCGCGCGGTCTCGACCATCCGACTGCTCATGTCCGTCCCCAGCTCCGTCGACTGACGAAGGACCCTAGACGGGCCGGCCCTGTCATGAGAGGTGAAGCAGTCGTCATCTCAGGTGCATGCAAGGACGATGCGGACCGGAGACGGGAGGCACGCGGCCGATCCTGCCCCGTGGCCGGCGCCCTCCCCGCCACAACGCGTCGAGCCCCGCCGGACCTGTGGTCCTGCGGGGCTCGTGCTCCGAGGTCTCCCTCGGTGGTGCGGGCGATTGCCCGCTGTGTGGTGGGCGAGGGGGGACTTGAACCCCCATGTCCTTACGGACACACGGACCTGAACCGTGCGCGTCTGCCAATTCCGCCACCCGCCCGGGCGGTCGATGAGCGTAGCGGCGT